>NZ_JBVJMN010000006.1:0-197149 GCF_055584185.1 Streptomyces sp. NPDC104202
CAGCAGGGGAAGGAGGCAACGACGACGGCCCACCCCCCCACCCCCCCCCCCCCCCCCCCCCCTCCCCCTCCCCCCCCCCCCCCCCCCACGACGGGGGCGCCGCGCCGCGCGGACGGACGCCCCCGTCGCCGGGTCAGGCGCTGAACTCGTAGGTCCAGGAGGCCGACTGGGCCGAGAAGTCGATGTCGGTGATCTCCAGGGCGTGCCCGTGCTGATCGCTGACGACCCGGTGGACGAACAGCCGTGCCGCGCCGCCGGCCGTCGTCGTGGTGGGTCCCGGGGGCACGCCCACCGACTCGCGGTGGGTGATCCGCAGCCCGGCCTGGTGCATCCAGTGGTAGAGCAGGCGGAGGTCGGGCTGCCGATGGCCGTCCCGGTCGCGCCGGTAGCGGGCGAGCTGCGGGATCTCGGTGAGCGCCGCCCGGGAGAACCAGGACACCGCCCGCTGGAGCGCCGACCCGTGCGGTCCGAGGATCACGTGCCGGTGGACGAGGGTCGGTTCGCCCGGGGCCAGGAGCAGCCGGGGGGTCAGCGGGGTGGGCGGCGGCTCCCAGGTCAGCGAGGCCCGGACCTGCGCCCCCGCCGCGCGCGGACCGCCGGGGAAGACGGGCCGGCGGGCCGCGAGGGCCGGCGCGGCCGGGTCGGCGTCGGACGCGTCACCTCCGCCGGCGGCGAACGTGCCCCGTCGGTCGGTGACCACGAGGCGCTCGTCGCGCAGGAGCTGGAGCGCGCTGCGTACCGTCTGCCGGTTGACGTGGTAGCGCTGGACCAGGGAACGTTCCGACGGGAGCCGGCTGCCGGGCGCGATGCGCCGGCCGGTGAGGTCCTCGCGCAGGGCGGCGGCGACCCGGAGATAGAGCGGCGCTTCCGCCGCAGCCTCGGAATCGGGCTCGGCCATGTTCAACCCTCTCTTCGCTCAGCGTGACCACATGGGTCGTGTGGGTGATCAATTCCTATCATTGGTCTAAACCATTTTGCTAGGCCGGTCCCGCAGAGTGGCCGAAACGAGCACCGCGCCTTCTAATGAGGTTCCAGGTGAAGGAGACGAGGCCGCGTCGGCGGAAGAGGGCGGGTGAGGCCGGATGACGACACCGTCGGAGCGCGCCGACCGGGGCCGGGCGGCCCGCAAGCGCGTCTCCCGCTCCTCGCACGGACGATGGATACCGAGCTCCCAGCGCCCCGACCCGCTCGACGTCCTGGAACGCCAGTCCGTCGACCGGCTCCCCGAGCTCTCCCCCCTCCGCTACGGCAGGATGGCCGTCTCGCCCTTCGCCTTCCTGCGCGGCGCCGCGGCCGTCATGGCCGCCGACCTCGGCGCGTCACCGCACACCGGACTCACCGTCCAGCTCTGCGGCGACGCCCATCTGCTCAACTTCGGGGTCTACGCCTCACCCGAACGGACCCTCCTGTTCGACGTGAACGACTTCGACGAGACCCTCCCGGGCCCCTTCGAATGGGACGTGAAGAGGCTCGCCGCCAGCGTCACCGTCGCCGCCCTCCAGAACGGCAGCGCCAAGCCCAAGGCGCACCGCGCCGCCCTCGTGACCGTCGAGGCATACCGGACCGCCATGCGCCGCCTCGCCGCCCTCGGAGAGCTCGCCCTCTGGTACGAGCGGATCGCAGCCGACGACCTCCTGCCCCTGGTCCACCGCGACGAGCGCGCCCGGGTCGCCGGCCGGCTCGCCCGCGCCCGCCGCCGCACCAGCCTCCAGGCCCTCGGCAAGCTCACCGAGACGGACGCCTCCGGAGTCCGGCGGTTCGTCGACGACCCGCCGCTCCTCGAACGGAGCGCGGACATCGACCGGATCACCCTCGGCAAGATCTTCAGCGACTACCGCAGCTCGCTCGCCGAGGAACGACGCATCCTCCTCGACCGCTTCCGCTTCGTCGACGCGGCCCGCAAGGTCGTCGGCGTCGGCAGCGTCGGCACCCGCTGCTTCGTCCTCCTCCTCGAAGGACGGGACGCCACCGACCCGCTCATCCTCCAGATCAAGGAAGCGGCCCACTCCGTCCTGGAGCCGCACCTCGCCCCCTCCGCCTACGCCCACCAGGGCCGCCGCGTCGTCTGCGGCCAGCGCCTGACCCAGGCCGCCAGCGACATCTTCCTCGGCTGGATGACCGGCCCCCAGGAACGCCACTACTACTGGCGCCAGCTGCGCGATATGAAGGGCTCCGCCGAGGTGGAGACCATGTCCCCGGCCCGGCTGCGCGACTACGGACGGCTCTGCGGCCGGGCCCTGGCCCGTGCCCACGCCCGCACCGGCGACCGGGTCGCCATCGCCGCCTATCTCGGCTCCACCGACGTCTTCGACCGCTCCGTCGCCGACTTCGCACTCGCCTACGCGGGCCAGAACGCCGACGACTACGCGGCCCTCGGCGCGGCCATCGCCGCCGGAATGATCACGGCGGCCCCGGGCGTCTGAACCGGCGACCGTGCCGTCGCGCGCCCCGCGCACCGGAGCGCGGCACCACGCGCGCGTCGCCCGCCGGGGCGGACCGGAGCGGGCGCCAGGCCCCCGGTCCGCCCCGGCCGGCGGGACGGCCTAGGCGTCGCGTCGCAGCGGCGGCTCCGACGGCGTCTCGCGGACCGGGCCGAACAGCACCGCCCGCGCGACCGCCGGGGCGAACAGGGCCGACAGCGGCTCCGTCAGGGTCAGCGCCGCACGGAAGGGCGCCCCCACCACCGGGTCGCCCGCGGCGCGCTGCTGCACCCTGGTCATGTACCAGCCGACCGCCTTGTCCGCCGGGCCCGGCCGCGCCGCGTCGCCCACGGCGCCGGGCATCTTCTTGTCGGCGCCCGCCGAGATGTCCCAGGCCTGCTTCGACGCGTCCAGCAGCGCCCGCTGCACCTGACGGGTGGTGGGCGTGCGCCGGGGATCGGCGAGTGCCCGGCGCAGCGCGACCGCCGTCAGCGCCGCGACCGCCATGCCCTGCCCGTAGATCGGGTTGAAGGCGCACAGCGCGTCGCCGGTGGCGAGGAAGCCCGCCGGGCGGCGGCCCGGACGGTCGTACCGGCGGCGGATGTTGGCCGTCCTGCGGAAGCCGTACACCGGGGACTCCGCCTCGGCGCGCGCCAGCCAGTCGCTCACCACCGGGTGCGGCAGCCGCTTCGCGTACTCCTCGAACGCGCCCTCGTCGGTGGGCGGTTCGTCGCCGCGCAGCCCGGACAGCGTCACCAGGTGCCGGCCGTCGCCGAGCGGCAGCACCACGCCGCCGTACACCTGCGAGGGGTTCGGCACCACGTAGTAGCCGACCGCGTCCGTGTCCGGCACCTCCGCCGGCGAGCGGTAGACCCGCGTGGCGTACGCGAGCCCCGTGTCGAGAGTCTCCTCGTGCGGCGCCTCGGCGCCGATCCCCGCCAGCCAGTCGGCCGCCTTCGTGGACCGCCCGGAGGCGTCCACGACCAGATCGGCCTCCAGGACCCGCGGCTCCTGGTCGGCCCCGGTCCCGCGCTCACGCAGCCGGACGCCGCGGACGCGCGAGGAGTCGCCCGTCAGACCCACCGTCTCGGTGCCCTCGACCAGTTCGATCCGCGGGTCGGCGAGCACCCGCTGCCGCACCAGCCACTCCAGTTGCGGACGCGGACCGGTGTAGAAGTGCGCGGTCGCCGGTGTCCGGCGGAACCACTTGCCGTTCTGCCACTGCACCATGTCCTCGGGCACGCCCACCTTCGGCGCACCGAGCTCCCGCAGCTCGTCCATGAACCCCGGCAGCAGCTCGTCGAGCGCCCGCTGACCGCCCGCGATCAGCACGTGCAGATGCCGCCCCTGCGGCACGCCGGGCCGGGCCTCCGGCCCCTCCGGGAACCGGTCGCGCTCGACGACCGTCACCTTCTCCGCGTGCTCGGCCAGCACCCGCGCGGCAAGCAGTCCAGCGAGACTTCCCCCGATGACCACCGCGTGACGCGTCACGCGGTGCCCCAAGTCGTCGGCCATACCCGCCCTTTCCTGTCGTGGAGCTCCAACCCCCCAGTATCCACGCCTCCGAGCCGCCCGTCGCCCCTGCCTCGCCAGCGTCCGACCCCCTAGGCTGGGCCCCATGGCATCCGAACGCGCGACCGGCCCCACCGGCTTCCGGTAGCCGCCGGGAGATCCCCGGCGGTCGTCACCCACGGAGTCCCATGGCACGCACCGCTCACCACGTTCCCCGCTCCCGCCGCCCCCTGCCGGACGACCCGCACCCGGGCGATCCCTGGTGCTCCCTGCTCGTCCGGGACCTCAGGTACAGCGCCGCGACTCTCGCCCGCGCCGCGCGCGAGGGGACCAGGCCCCGGCCCGAGGCGGTCCGCAAGGCCGTCGACCTGTACGCCTGGCCCCGCTTCCGGCAGGACCCGTCCGTCGCCCGCTGGTCGGCGGAGCAGGAGCGCCGGGCCCGGCAGCGCCTGCGCGCCCGGACGCGCGCCCTCACACGTCTGGTGAACGGCACCGGGAGGACGCTCGCCCGGACGGCACCCGACAGGGTGGACGTTCCGCCCGCCCGTCACCGGAGGCTCGCCCTCTGGATGGCCTAGGCGGCGACGGGTGGCCGGGGCGGGTCCCCGGCCACCCGTCGCGTCACTCCTCGCCGAGTTCCTCCAGCGCGCCGGTCAGCCATTCCACCCAGAAGCGCTCCATGTCGATGCCGCCCCGCAGGACGAGGTGGCGGAGGCGGTCGGGCTCCGCGTACCGGCGTGCGGAGGGGAAGTCGCGTGCCTCGATGACGAGGTACTCGTCCAACTGCTGCTGGTGCAGGGCCAGATGGCGCCGCAGTTCGGCGCGGAGCCCGGAGGCGCCGACGACGGCGGCGGCGCGCATGCGCAGCAGGAGGGCGGCCCGCATCGGCTTGGGGTCCTCGGTGCGGGCGACCCAGGTGCCCAGCTCGGTCCGGCCCGCGGGCAGGACCTCGTACTCCTTCTTCTGTCCCCGCGCGGGGACCGGGGCGGGCAGGGCGCGGATGTGCCCCGCCTGCTCCAGCTTCCCCAGCTCGCGGTAGATCTGCTGGTGCGTGGCCGACCAGAAGTAGCCGATCGACTTGTCGAAGCGGCGCGTCAGTTCGAGGCCGGAGGACGGCTTCTCGAGCAACGCGGTGAGGATCGCGTGCGGGAGGGACATGCTCGCATCCTAGGTTCGGTCGGCCACGGTGATCAGGGCGCCGTCGTCACAGGGTGGCGGCGAGCCGGGTGCCCTGGTCGATGGCCCGCTTGGCGTCCAGCTCGGCGGCCACGTCCGCGCCGCCGATGAGGTGCGGCGTGCGGCCGGCGGCCACCAGCTCCTCGTACAGGTCGCGGCGCGGCTCCTGGCCGGAGCAGAGCACGACGGTGTCGACGGGCAGGAGCTGCTGTTCGCCGTCGACGGTGAGGTGCAGGCCCTCGTCGTCGATGCGGTCGTAGGAGACGCCCGCGACCATGGTGACGCCGCGGTGCTTGAGCTCGGTGCGGTGGATCCACCCGGTCGTCTTGCCCAGGCCCGCGCCGACCTTGGAGCTCTTGCGCTGGAGCAGGTGGACCTGGCGCGGGGGCGCGTCGCGCTCGGGGGCGCGCAGTCCGCCCCGGTTCTCGTAGGAGGTGTCGACGCCCCACTGGCGGAAGTACGTCTCCGGGTCCTGGCTCGCGCCCTCGCCGCCGTCGGTGAGGAACTCCGCCACGTCGAAGCCGATGCCGCCCGCGCCGATGACCGCCACGCGCTCGCCGACGTGCGCGCCGTCGCGCAGCACGTCGAGGTAGCCGACCACGCTCGGGTGGTCGACCCCGGGGATGGCGGGCGTGCGGGGCGAGACGCCGGTGGCGACGACGACCTCGTCGAAGCCGTCCAGGTCGCCGGCGGCGACCGGGGTGCGGAGCCGGACCTCGACCCCGCGCTCGTCGAGCTGGACGCGGTAGTAGCGCAGCGTCTCCTCGAACTCCTCCTTGCCCGGCACCCGCTTGGCGACGTTCAGCTGCCCGCCGATCTCGGCCGCGGCGTCGAAGAGCGTGACGGCGTGGCCGCGTTCGGCGGCGGACACGGCGCACGCGAGGCCGGCCGGGCCGGCGCCGACGACGGCGATCCGCTTGGCGAGGCGGGTGGGGGAGAGGACGAGCTCGGTCTCGTGGCAGGCGCGCGGGTTGACCAGGCAGGAGGTGATCTTGAGGTTGAACGTGTGGTCCAGGCAGGCCTGGTTGCAGCCGATGCAGGTGTTGATGGTGTCGGCGCGGTCGGCGGCGGCCTTGGCGACGAAGGCGGGGTCGGCCAGGAAGGGCCGGGCCAGCGACACGAGGTCGGCGCGGCCGTCGGCGAGGATCTCCTCGGCCACCTCGGGCGTGTTGATCCGGTTGCTGGTGACGAGCGGCACGGAGACCGCGCCCATCAGCTTCTTGGTCACCCAGGTGTAGGCGCCGCGCGGCACGGAGGTGGCGATGGTCGGGATGCGGGCCTCGTGCCAGCCGATGCCGGTGTTGATGATGGTCGCGCCGGCGGCCTCGATCTCCTTGGCGAGGCGGACGACCTCCTCCAGGGTGGAGCCGCCGGGCACGAGGTCCAGCATGGACAGGCGGTAGACGAGGATGAACTCCTCGCCGACCCGCTCGCGGATCCGGCGGACGATCTCCAGCGGGAAGCGGACGCGGTTCTCGTAGGAGCCGCCCCAGCGGTCGGTGCGCCGATTGGTGGCGGCCGCGATGAACTCGTTGATGAGGTAGCCCTCGGAGCCCATGACCTCGACGCCGTCGTAGCCGGCCTCCTGGGCGAGCTCGGCGCAGCGGGCGTAGTCCTCGACGGTCTGCTCGACCTCGGCGTCGGTCAGCTCGTTCGGCACGAAGGGGCTGATCGGCGCCTTGACCGGGCTGGGGCCGACCAGTCCGGGGTGGTAGGCGTACCGGCCGAAGTGCAGGATCTGCATGGCGATCCGGCCTCCCTCGGCGTGCACGGCGTCGGTGATCAGCCGGTGCTCGGCGACCTCCTCGTCCGTGGTCAGCTTGGCGCCGCCGTCCCACGGCCGGCCGGCCTCGTTGGGGGCGATGCCGCCGGTGACGATCAGCCCGGCGCCGCCGCGCGCCCGCTCGGCGTAGAACGCGGCCATGCGCGCGAAGCCGTGCTCGGTCTCCTCCAGGCCGACGTGCATCGACCCCATGATCACCCGGTTGGGCAGGGTCGTGAACCCCAGGTCGAGCGGGCTCAGCAGGTGCGGGTACGGGGTCATCGGGCGCCTCCTCGCGCAGGATCGTCACCCTCAGTTCTAGGGGACCCGACCTCCTTATGCAACTAGTTGCAGAACAATCCGGGAGTGATGTCTACTACTCGGTAACCCGCGGGGTCACAGGCTGCCCGCACCCGCCCACGCGTCCAGCTCCTCCGGCGTGCGGGGCTCCGGGGCGTCCGCGGCGAGCAGACCGTGGGCCCGCAGCAGCCGGGACACCGCGGTCGCCCACGGCCGGCGCAGCCGGGCGTCGGCGAGGAGTTCGTCGTCCCCCAGGAGGTCGGCGACCGGCCCGGTGCGCAGCCCCGCGGGGGAGAGGACCGCCGCCTCGTCGGCCCAGCGCAGGGCGAGGTCGACGTCGTGGGTCGCCATGACCACCGTCGTGCCGCCCCCGCGCAGCCGCTCCAGGGCGTCGAGCAGCCGCTCCTGGCCGTGCGGGTCGAGACCGGCCGTCGGCTCGTCCATGATCAGGACGCGGGGCCGCATCGCCACGGCGCCGGCGATCGCGGCCCGCTTGCGCTGCCCGTACGAGAGCAGATGCGTCGGCCGGTCCTCCAGCGCCACGATGTCCAGCGCCTCCAGCGCCTCCCGGACCCGCAGCCGCACCTCGTCCTCCGGCAGCCCCAGGTTCATCGGCCCGAACGACACGTCCTGCCCGACGGAGGCGGCGAAGAGCTGGTCGTCCGGGTCCTGCACCACCAGCTGCACGGAGGTCCGCAGCCGGGTCAGCCCCCTGCGGTCGTAGGCCACCGGCTCCCCGTCCAGGAGCAGCGCCCCGCGCCCGCACCGCAGGCCGCCGCTCAGCAGCCGCAGCAGCGTCGTCTTGCCGCTGCCGTTGCGGCCCAGGAGCGCGATCGCCCGCCCCTCCGCCACCGCGAAGTCCACGTCCGTCAGGACCGCAGGCCCGTCCTCGTAGGCGAATCCCGCCTTCACCAGCTCCACGACGGGAGCCCGACCCGGAGGCGTCGGGGGAAGCGGAGGTGTCACGGCAGGAGCCTTTCCAGGACGAGGGAGAGGGCGACGAGCCCCCCGAGGAGCACGGCCGTCGCCGCGAGGAACCGGCGGGAGACGGCGCACGCGGGCACCAGCACCCGCAGCGTCCCGTCGTACCCCCGGCCGGCCAGCCCCGACTGCAGCCGCTGCGCCCGGTCGAAGGCCCGGACGAAGGCGGTCGCGCCGAGGCCCGCCAGCGAACGCCAGGTCGCGGCACGGCCGGTGTGCCCCAGCCGGGCCGCCTGCGCCTGCCGGACCTTGGCGAGTGCGTCGAGCAGCAGGAAGATGATCCGGTACATCACCAGGGCCACGTCCACCACCGGCGCCGGCACACCCGCCCGGACCAGCCGGGGGAGCACGTCGGACACCGGCGTCGTGAACGCGAACAACAGCACGCCGAGCGAGGCCGACGAGGTCCGCAGCAACAGCTCGACCGCGTGCGCCGGGCCGCCGGGCGCGAGGGCCACCAGGCCCCGCGCCCCACCCACCTCGAAGAGCAGCGGCACCGCCCCCGTGACGCAGAAGCCGAGCGGCACGCGGAACGCCCGCCACAGCTGACGGCCCGCCACACCGGCCGGACCGAGCAGCACCCCGAGCGTGGCCGCCGCCACGAGCACCGCGCCCGGCCACGGCGGCAGACAGACCGCGCACAGGGTCAGACCGAAGCCGAGCAGCGCCTTCTCGGCGGGATGGCGCGCACGCCAGCGGCCGGCGTGCGCCGCCGCGTCGATGGGCAGCATCGCCGGCTACGCGTCCCGGCCGGGGACGGGAGCGTCGGCGCCCGCGGCGCCCTCCCGGCCCGCGTCGTCCGCCGCGCCCTTCCCGCCGGCCCGCTCCTCGCCGTCGGCCGACGCGGCCCGCGCCGCACCCTGGCGACGGCCGCGCCGCAGGCCGAAGTAGTACGCCAGGACGCCGGCGCCGAGTGCGGCCTGGAGGGCGAACAGGGCCGACTCGATCTCCCCGGACGGGGGCTCGTACAGGGGGCTGAACCAGGGTTCGTAGTCCGGGTGGAGCTCGGTGATCGCGGTCTCCGCCTCGGCGTCGGCCCCGGTGAAGGGCTCCTCCTTGTGGTCGCCGAGGCCCAGCACGAGCGGCAGCACCGCGAGCGCCGCGACGGCGAGGAGGAGAAGGGCGTTGATCCTGGTGTTCCGGCTGATCCCGCTCATCGCGCGGCCGCCTCCTCGTGGCGCCCGGCCGACCGCGGGGCGAGGACGCCGAGACGGGTCAGCTCGCCCTTGCTCGACTGGGTCAGCAGCCGCATCACGAGCACGGTCAGCAGGCCCTCGCTCACCGCCAGCGGGATCTGCGTCACGGCGAAGATGCCGCCGAACTTCGCCAGCGCACCCGCGAAGCCGCTGCCCGGGTCGGGGAAGGCCAGCGCCAGCTGGACGCTGGTCACGCAGTACGTCGAGAGGTCGGCGACGAACGCGCCGAAGAAGACGGCGACCATCAGCGGCGCACCGAACCGGCGCACCAGCAGGTAGGTGCCGTACCCGGCCCAGGGGCCGACGATCGCCATCGAGAAGGCGTTGGCCCCCAGCGTGGTCAGACCGCCGTGGGCCAGCAGCAGCGCCTGGAAGAGCAGGGTGATCGTCCCCAGGACCGCCATGATCGGCGGCCGGAACAGGATCGCGCCCAGGCCCGTGCCGGTCGGGTGCGAACAACTGCCCGTCACCGAAGGCAGCTTGAGCGCCGACAGGACGAACGTGAAGGCGCCGGAGGCGCCGAGCAGCAGGGTGGACTCGGGGTTCGCGCGGACCTCGCGGGTCAGGGCGCGCACCCCGTGGACGACGAACGGGGCGGCCGCGACGCCCCAGGCGGCGGCGTGCGCAGGGGGAAGATACCCCTCGGCTATATGCATGGTCGGAAGACCCTCTCCAGCACCTCGTGGATGGACAACGCACCCTGGCCGGTCTCCTGGCTGACGGTCATGCCGTCCGACTCCGCCTTCCCACACCGCGACGGTCTCCCGTCGCGGTCCAGTGGCTTCCCCGAGGGGGTGGAGCCGGACCTCCCGATCACAGTGGCGAGGGCCGCACCGGTACTCCACCGGTTTCCCGTACACCAAGGCCCTGCGACATTAGTGCGTTGACCAGGTACATCACAACACGGTCGCCACCCGGTGCGGCCCCTCCGTCACTCCGCGCACCCGCCGCCGCGGCGCACTCCCCGGGGCAGGAGTACGCCTCCGAGGTCGGCTCCCTGCGGCGGGAGCGCGCCTCCGAGGTCTACTCCTTCCGGTAGGAGTACGCCTCCGAGGCCGCGGCCGCCACCGCGTCGAGGTCCCCGCCGGCGCTCGCCGTCACCAGCGCCGCCACCGCTCCCTCGACGAAGGGGGCGTCCACCAGACGCGCCCCCTCCGGGAGTTCGTCGCCCTCGGCGAGGAGGGCCTTCACGGTGAGCACGGCGCTCCCCAGATCGACCAGGAGCGCCACCCCCGCGCCCCGGTCCACGGCCTTCGCCGCCGCCGAGATCAGCTCCGCGCTCGTCCCCAGCCCCCCGTCGGGCAGACCGCCCGCCGGAGCGAGCGGCGCGAGGTCCCCGCCGCCCGCGAGCCCCGCGGCCAGCCCGGCGACGGCCGCGGCGACCGCGGCGCTGTGCGACACGAGCACGATGCCCACGGGAGCCGCCCCGCCCGCCGCCGGGCTCACGACGCCTCCCCGGCGGACCGGCCCTCGGCCGCCGCGGTCTCGGCGAGCACCGTGAACAGCAGGGCCGACGACGTCGCCCCCGGATCCTGGTGCCCCACCGACCGTTCGCCGAGATAGCTGGCCCGGCCCTTGCGCGCCCGCAGCGGTACGGTCGCCAGCGCCCCCTCCTCGGCGGCGGCGCGGGCCGCCCCGAACGAGGTCCGCAGCCCCTCCACCGCCGGCGTCAGCGCGTCCAGCATCGTCTTGTCGCCCACCTGGGCACCGCCCAGCTGGGACACGGCGGCGACCCCGGCGCCCAGCGCCTCCGCCAGTCGCTCCCGGGTGACCCGCCCGTCCTCGCCGAGGGACTTCCCGGCGCGCCGCAGCAGGGTCCCGTACAGCGGCCCCGACGCGCCGCCGACCGTGGAGATCAGCTGCCGCCCGGCGGCGGTGAGCGCCCCGCCCGGCGTCGCCGGCGGCTCCTTCGCCAACGCGTCCGCGACCGCGGCGAAGCCCCGTTTGAGATTGGCGCCGTGATCGGCGTCCCCGATCGCCGAGTCCAGCTCGGTGAGCCGGTCCGCCTCCCGGTCGACGGCCCCGGCGACCGCGTCCAGCCAGCGCACCACGAACTCCGCGCCGAAGGTCTCCGTCACGCCCGCTCCCTCGTCCGTACCCACCGCCTCCTCACCGGCCCCAGCGCAGCGCGGGCGTCCGCACCGGCGCGTCCCACAGGCGGAGCAGCTCCTCGTCCACCTCGCACAGGGTCACCGAGCAGCCGGCCATGTCGAGGGAGGTCACGTAGTTCCCCACCAGCGTCCGCGCCACGGGCACCCCCCGCTCGGCGAGCACCCGCTGCACCTCCGCGTTGAAGCCGTACAGCTCCAGGAGCGGTGTCCCGCCCATCCCGTTGACCAGCGCGATCACCGGCCCGGTGGGGGCCAGGTCCTGGACGACCGCGTCGACGGCGAAGTCCGCGATCTCCCGCGAGGTCATCATCGCCCGCCGCTCCCGGCCCGGCTCGCCGTGGATGCCGACGCCCAACTCCAGCTCTCCGTCCGGGAGGTCGAAGGTCGGACTGCCCTTGGCGGGCGTGGTGCACGCGCTCAGCGCCACCCCGAAGGAACGCGACCGGCCGTTCACCCGCCGGGCGATCGCCTCCACCCGCTCCAGGGGCGCGCCCTCCTCGGCCGCCGCCCCCGCGATCTTCTCGACGAACAGCGTGGCCCCGGTCCCGCGCCGTCCCGCCGTGTACAGGCTGTCCGTCACCGCCACGTCGTCGTCGACGAGGACCTTCGCGACCTGGATGCCCTCGTCCTGCGCGAGCTCCGCCGCCATCTCGAAGTTCAGCACGTCGCCGGTGTAGTTCTTCACGACGAACAGCACCCCCGCACCGCTGTCCACCGCCGCCGCAGCCCGCACCATCTGGTCGGGGACCGGCGAGGTGAACACCTCCCCGGGACACGCCGCCGCCAGCATCCCCGGCCCCACGAACCCGCCGTGCAACGGCTCGTGCCCCGACCCTCCGCCCGACACCAGCGCCACCTTCCCGGCCATCGGCGCGTCCCGCCGCACCACCACCCGCCGCTCCACGTCCACGGTGAGCTCGGGATGCGCGGCGGCCATCCCCCGCAGCGCGTCGGCGACGACGGTCTCGGGAACGTTGATCAACATCCTCACGGGTACCTCCTGATGAGACGGACGAGCAGGCCGCTGAGCGGTGTCCTCGCAGGTCGGCGCGGAGAAGGGGACGCCGTCGGCGCGCGGTGTGGCGGGACGACTCCCTCCTGCGGTGTCAGACCCTCTGACTCTTACCAGAGACGGCCGGGGGAACCCTGTGACCGAGGGGCTATGTCAGGACGGGAAGCGACACGAGGCCGCGGACGAGCCGGGTGCGCCGCCACTCCAGGCGTTTGGGAGGGACGGCGAGGCGGACGGCGGGGAACCGCGTCAGGACCGCCCGCAGGGCGATCTCCGCCTCGGCCCGGGCCAGGGGGGCGCCGAGGCAGCGGTGGATGCCGTGGCCGAAGGCGAGGTGGGCGGCGGCGTCGCGGTCCAGGTCGAGCACGTCCGGGTCCGGGAAGCGCGCCGGGTCGCGGTTGGCCGCCCCGAGGTCGACCCGCACCGGGACGCCGGGAGGGAGCGCGACGCCGCCGAGCGTGACGGTCTGCGTGGTGTACCGGAAGGTGGCGGTGGCGACCGGGGGATCGAAGCGGAGCAGCTCGTCCAGGGCGGCGGGGATCCCGTCCGGGTCCTTCCGGAGGCGGTCCAGCGCGGCCGGATGCCGCAGCAGGGCGAGGACGGCGTTGCCGAGGAAGTGGGTGGTCGTCTCGTGCCCGGCCACGAGGAGCAGCACGGCCAGCGACACCAGCTCCTCCTCGCTGAGCCGGCCCTCTCCGCCCCCGCCCGCAGGGACGAGCCGGAGGAGCCGGTCGAGGAGGGCGTCCCCGGGGTGGCGGCGCCTGGCGCCGACGAGCTCCGCCATGTAGCCCGCCAGCGCGTGCGAGGCCGTGTCGACGGCGTCCGGATCGCCCGCGGAGAACAGGGCTCCCGACCAGCGCCCGACATCGGGCCGGTCGGCCTCCGGGACCCCGAGCAGCTCGCAGATCACGATGACCGGCAGCGGCGCCGCGAGGCCGCTCACGACGTCGGCCTCCCCGCCGTCCGGCCAGCGGTCCAGCAGCTCGTCGGTGACCCGCGCGACGAAGGGACGCAGCCCCGTGACGGCGCCCGTCGTGAACGCCCCCGCCAACGACCGGCGCAACCGGGTGTGCCGGGGCGGATCACTGGCCAGCATCGTGCGGGACACCGCCGGGTGCAGCGCCCGGCCCGACTCCTTCCCCGCGAAGAAGGCGGCCGTGTCCTTCGACAGCCGCGCGTCGGCGAGGGCCTCCCGGGCCTCCGCGTACCCGGTCACCAGGTGACCGGAACGCCCGCGGGAGCCGGCCGGCACGGACCCCACGGGACACGGCGAACGCTGGGCCGCGGAGGGGGAGTACGGATCCTGGGGGTGGGGGGATTCCTGAGCCATGACCCCATTGTCGAGGCCGCGCTCCGACGCCCCGCGGCCCGTCGGCGCTCCGGCCCGAGCCGCCGGAGGGGAGCGCCTGCGCGCCGGCCGGGTATCTCGTATGACGGAATCGCTCATGCGGGTGGAGTGACGGCCCATGGGCCCGTCACGCGCCCCGACCGGCACCGCGAATCGCGATCATGCCCCAGTGATCAATTCCGCACCCTCACCCGATCTCAACCGCCCTGCCCCGCGCCGCACTTCACGCCGCCGCCCGCTGCTCGTCGCCGCGCTGTGCCTGTTGCCGGCCGCCGTCGCCGCGCCCGCGGTCCCGGCGAGTGCCGCTCCAGGAGCTCCAGGCGGCCCCGCGGCCGCGTCCCGTCCGGTGCCGACGGCGGGCGAGGTGGTGGCCTCCGCCCGGCTCGCCGGCATCCGGGACGACCCGGCCGCCCTCCAGTCCTTCTTCCGGGCCCTGCCCAAGGGCGGCGAGCTGCACAACCACCTGTCCGGCGCGGTCACCACCGAGTACCTGATCCGGCTCGCCGTCGAGGACGGGCTCTGCATCGACACCGCGACCCTGACGGCCGTCGTGCCGCCGTGCGGCCCGGGCACCCGCCCCGCCGCCGACGCGCGCACCGACACCGCCTTCCGCGACGCCCTGGTCCGCGCCTGGTCGATGCAGGACTTTCCGCCCGGCGGCAACGGCCACGACCACTTCTTCGACACCTTCGGCAAGTTCGGCGAGGTGACCTGGCGCAACCGGGGCAAGCTGCTCGCCGAGTTCGCCGACACGGTCGTCCGGCAGAACCAGTTCTATCTGGAGACCATGGTCAGCCCGGCCTCCGAGAGCGCGAAGAACCTCGCGAACCAGGTCGGCTGGGACGCCGACCTGGCCCGGATGCACGCCCGGCTCGTCGCCGACGGCAAGCTCGACAAGGTGGTCGCCGAGGCACGCAAGGAGGCCGACGACGGCGACGCCGAGTTCCGCACCGAAGCGCGGTGCGGCACCGGCGCGCCCCGCCCCGGCTGCGGACTGACGGTCCGCTGGATCTCCCAGGTGAACCGCGGCAGCACCGACGAGCGGGTCTTCACCCAGATGGCGCTCGGCATGCGGCTCGCCGAGGCCGACCCGCGGTTCGTCGCCGTCAACCTGGTGCAGCCCGAGGACTGGGACACCTCCCTGGCCAACTACCGCACCCAGATGCGGATGCTGAAGTACCTGCGCGGCGTGTACCCGAAGGCGCACCTCACCCTCCACGCGGGCGAGCTGTGGCCGGGCCTCGTCAAGCCCGAGGACCTCACCTTCCACATCGGTGAGGCCGTCGACGTCGCCGGCGCCCAGCGCATCGGACACGGCGTCGACCTGGTCCACGAGGACGACTGGCAGCGGGTGGCCGACACGATGGCCGCCCGGCGGATCGCCGTCGAGGTGCCCTTCACCAGCAACGCCCAGATCCTGGGCGTCAAGGGCGCCGACCACCCCTTCGAGACCTACCGCGCCCACGGCGTCCCGGTCGTCCTCGCCACCGACGACCCGGGCGTCTCCCGGATCGACGTCACCCACGAGTACCGCTACGCCGCCGAGACCTACGGCCTCGGCTACCGGGAGCTCAAGGACCTGGCCCGCGCCTCCCTGGAGTACGCCTTCCTCCCCGGCGCGAGCCTCTGGAAGGGCAACCCCACCCGTGACGGCTACCGGCTCGCCGCCGCCTGCCGCCACGACGAGCCCGGCTCGGGCCGTCTCCGCCCCGCCTGCCGCCGCCTGCTCGACGCCAGCCCCAAGGCCACGGTCGAATGGCGCCAGGAGGCCGCGTTCCGCACCTTCGAACGCCGTCTGACCCTCGGCCGCACGACCGCCTGACCTGCCGTCCTTCCGGCACGCGCGTCCCGCCGTCCGCCCTTCCCGGGCGGGCGGCGGTCCCGTTTTCCCCTCGGGCCAGCCATGCCGTCGCCCGGCGGACGTCTGCGAGGCTCCCGATCCGAACGGCCGGCGGGTGCGGTACAGGGCTCCGCGGCACGACGGAGGGCCGCGCCTCCCGGGGGAGACGCGGCCCTCCGTCGCGGTTCAGAGGGGGACGACCGTCGTCTCGGTCGCCTTGACGCTGGTCCAGACGGGCACGCCGTCGGCCAGGCCGAGTTCGGCGGCGGCCTGGGGGGTGATCTCGGCGACGAGGTCGGGGGCCTCGGCGGAGGTGACGAGGACGCGCAGTCGGCTGCCGCTGCTGGTGATCTCGCGGACGGTGCCGGGCCAGACGTTGCGGGGACTGCCGGCGGGCTTCTCGCGGTGGACCGACACCGCCTCGGGCGCGACGATCGCGAGCGCCGGGGTGCCGGACGCCGGCGGGTCGGCGGCGACGAGGGTGCCCCCGCCGTCGAGGGCGAGGCCGTCGGCGGTGGCGGTGCCGGGCCAGGCGTTGCGGCCGAGCATGCGGGCGACCCACGGGGAGCGGGGGTGGCGGGTGACCTCGGTCGGCGTGGCGTCCTGGAGCGCGCGTCCCTCGTCGAGGACGAGGACGCGGTCGGCGAGGGAGACGGCCTCCACCGGGTCGTGGGTGACGATCAGGCAGACGCCGCCGAAGCCGGCGAGGTGGGTGCGGAGCGTGTGACGGACGTGGGCGCGGGTGGTCTGGTCGAGTGCCGCGAGGGGTTCGTCGAGGACGAGGAGCCGGGGGCGGGCGGCCAGGGCGCGGGCCAGGGCGACCCGGCCGGCCTGGCCGCCGGACAGCTGGCCGGGCTTGCGGTGGGCGAGAGGGCCGACGCCGAGGCGGTCGAGCCAGGTCTGCGCCTCCCGCCGGGCCTCGGTCCGCGCCACGCCCTGGGCGCGCAGACCGTACGCGGTGTTGGCGAGGGCGGTCATGTGCGGGAAGAGGGCGCCGTCCTGCGGGACCCAGGCGACGCGCCGCCGGTGCGGGGGCAGGGACGTGACGTCCTCGTCCCCGAGGCGCAGGTCGGCGTGGGCGCGGGGGGTCAGGCCGAGCAGGGCGCGGAGGAGTGTGGTCTTCCCGGCGCCGTTGGGTCCGACGACGGCGATGGTGGTGCCGGGTTCGGCGGCGAGGGCGAGCTCCGTGAAGCCGGTGACCTCGGCGCGCAGGGCCCACCGCTCGCCGACGGGGGGCGGCGGTCCGGCCGCTGACGGCGCCCCGGCGGCGACCTGCCGGGCGGTGGCCGGTTCCGGGCCCGCGTCGGGGGCCGCGGCGGGGCGGGGCCGCTCGATCGGGGTGCCCGTCCACCGGCCGCGCAGGGCGACCAGGACGGCCATGGCGATGGCGAGGAGGAGCAGCGAGACGGAGGTCGCGGCCTCCGGTTCGTCCTGGAGGAGCAGGTAGACCTGGAGCGGGAGGGTCTGGGTGGTGCCGGGGAGGTTGCCGGCGAAGGTGATGGTCGCGCCGAACTCGCCCAGGGCCCGGGCCCAGGTGAGGGCCGCGCCGGCGATGACGCCGGGCGCCACCATGGGCAGGGTGACGGTGAGGAAGACCCGTACCGGGGAGGCGCCGAGCGAGGCCGCCGTCTCCTCGTAGCGCGGCCGCAGCCCGCCGAGCGCGCCCTCCAGGCTGATGACGAGGAACGGCATGGCCACGAACGTGGCCGCCAGGACGGCGCCGGAGGTGTGGAACGGCAGGGTGATGCCGAAGGCCGACTCCAGCCACGGGCCGAGGAGTCCGCGCCGGCCGAAGGCCAGGAGCATGGCGACGCCGCCGACCGTGGGCGGCAGCACCATGGGCAGCAGGACGAGCGAGCGGACGAACGCCTTGCCGGGGAAGGACACCCGGGCCAGCAGCCACGCCAGCGGGACGCCGAGCAGCAGGGACAGCCCGAGCGCCCAGAAGGACACGAGGAGCGACAGCTTGAGCGCCTGCACGGTGCCCGGTGCGGTCAGATGGCCGCCGAGCCCGCTCCACTCCGTCCGGACGAGGATGCCGACCAGCGGCAGGGCCAGGAAGGCCACGGCCACCAGCGCGGGCAGCGCCAGCGCCAGGGGCGGTCGGGTGCCGGAGGCGGCTGCGCCTGGTCGTTTCATCGAAGGTCCCGGAGGTGTGGAGAGGTGGCGGAGGGGCTGCCCGTCCCCCCGGTACGGGCAGCCCCTCGCGTTCTGGGTGATCCCGGACGGCTACGGCTTCTGGAAGCCGGCGTCCTGGAGGATCTTCTGGCCCTCGGGCGAGGACAGCCAGGCGACGAACGCGGCGGCTGCCCCGGCGTTCTTCGAGCCCTTCAGCGAGGCCGCGGGGTACTGGGCGATCGCGTTCCGGTCGTCGGGGATCTCGACGGCGTCGACCTTGTCCTTCGCGCTCTCCGCGTCCGTCTTGTAGACGAGGCCGGCGTCGGCCTCGCCGAGCTCGACCTTGCTGAGCACGGCGCGCACGTTCGGCTCCTGGGAGACCGGCTTCACCGTGATCTTCTGCGCGTCGAGGATCTGCTTGCTGTACTTGCCGGCCGGGACCTCGGGGGCCGCGAGGACGACCTTCAGCTGGGTGTCGGCGAGGTCCTTCAGGTCGTCGACCTTGAAGGGGTTGCCCTCGCCGGTGGCGATGACCAGCCGGTTCTTCGCGATGATCGTCGGCGCGTCGGTGTCGGCCTTCACCTTGTCCATGCTCTTGGTGTCGGCCGTCACCAGGACGTCGGCGGGCGAGCCCTGGGAGACCTGTGCGACGAGCTCCTGCGAGCCGGCGAAGGAGAACGTCAGCTTGGTGCCCGGGTGGGACTTCTCGTACGCGGCACCGGCCGTCTTGAAGACGTCGGTGAGCGAGGCGGCCGCGAGGACCGTCAGGTTCGCCTGGGGCGCGGCGCTCGCGGAGCCGGAGGCGGTGGACCCGGCGGTGTCCTTCCTGGTGTCGTCGCCCGACGAGCAGGCCGCGAGCGGCACGAGCAGCGCGGCGGTGAGGGCGGCGGCAGCGGCACGACGTCTGGCCGGGGTGAGGGTGAGGGACATGAGGGTGTGAACTCCTTGGGACATGAGGGAAGCGGTGGGGCGGACCGGTCGCGCCGACGGCCGAAGTGCCCCGGACGTGCGTGAGGGGTGGTCAGGTGCGGTCGATGTGCACGCTGGTCGACTTCACGCGGGCGGTGGCCTGCATGCCGATCTCCAGTCCCAGCTCCTCCACGGCCTCGCGGGTGAGGAGGGAGACGAGCCTGTGCGGACCGGCCTGGATGGTGACCTGGGCCGCGATGTCGCCGAGCTTGATCGCCGTGACGATGCCCGGGAAGGCGTTGCGCGCCGAGGTGTACGACGCGTTTTCCTCGTCGTCGCCCTGCGCGATCTCCACGGAGAACGCCGCCAGCGACGTGCCGTCGATCACGCGCCGGCCGCTCTCGTCGCGGTGGGTCGCGACCCGGCCCGCGTCCGCCCAGCGGCGGGCGGTGTCGGGGCTGACGCCCAGCAGACGGGCGGCCTGACCGATGGTGTAGGACTGCATATGCGACACCGTAGGGCGCGATCACGCTCATCTGCAACAAAGTCGTGGGAGTCTCCATGGCGAATGAGAGGCGGCTTGGAGGAAGGGACGACGGGGCGGCCCGGCGGTCTCATTCCTCGGACGGAGGGGCTCCGGCAGGGCGGTGGGCGCCGATCCAGATCCCGGAGACGGCGCTGACGTAGCGGGCGCCACAGCGGTCGGACGGGACGACCAGCTGGGTGCCGGCCGCGTCGAGCTCCTCCTCGTCCATGCGGGTCGCCAGCAGCACGGGCGCGTCGCCGAAGTCGGCGTCGATCTCCGCCCAGGACAGCACCGTGTGGTGCCCGTCGCCGCCGCTCACCGCCACCAGGAAGCGCGAGCGCTCCTTGCGGCGGGCGGGGTCGAAGCCGGGGCACGCCACGGCCATGACCTCGCGCAGCAGCGGCCCGACGAACGTGTGGTGCTGCGGCCCCGCCGTGGCGCAGTCGAAGACGACCTCGGCGCGGTGCTGCTCCCAGCGTCCCCGCAGGTCGGCGACGGTGAACGTGGCGGGACGGGACACCTCCCCCCAGACGCTGAAGGAGGCGGCCGCGGGTGCGGCCGCGGACGTCGGGTGGGGTGCGGTGGTCGGTCGGCTCATCGTCGGCCCCCTCGGGCGGTCGGTACGGCGGCTGCGCGCAGTGATACCCGACCGCCGGACCGCAGAACCGCATGTGCCACCCCAAGGCTGCCTCAAGCCGTGAATGTGTGAGCTTCCTACGAGAGCAGCCCTCATATTTCCCCGGTCCTTCGGCCGACGCCCCGCGCCTCGCGGTCGAGGGCGAGCCAGACGCGGTCACGGGTCAGCGGCAGTTCGGTGAAGCGGATGCCGGTGGCGTCCCGCAGCGCGTTGGCGAAGGCCGGGGCGACGGGGTTGAAGGGGCTCTCGCTCATCGACTTCGCGCCGAGCGGGCCGATCGCGTCGGACGTCTCGGTGAAGTGCACCTCGGTCCGCGGGACGTCCGCGTACTGCGGGAGCCGGTAGCGGCGGAACGCGGCCGTCGTCACCTCGCCGCGCTCGTCGACCCGGACGGTCTCGAAGAGCGTGGCACCGAGCGCCTGCGCCACTCCTCCCTCCACCTGGCCCCGGCACTGCATCGGGTTCATGACCTTGCCGGCATCGGCCGAGTGGACACTGCGCAGAATCCGGATCTCCCCTGAGCCGGGGTCCACGGCGATCCGGAACCACTGCGCGTTGAAGGCGACCGAGCGCGGCGAGCCGCCCCAGTGCCCGTCCGCTCCCAGCTCCGCCGCCGCCCCGAGGGCGTGCCCCGCCTCGTACAACTCCTTGAGGGTGACGAGCCGCCCGGCGCAGTCGACGGACTCGGCGCCGAGGACGCACAGGTGCCGGGCGACGCCGGTGTGGCGGGCGGCCAGGGTGCGCAGGCGTTCGGCGAGGGAGCCTGCGGCGAGGAGGACGGCCTTGCCGGCGACGACGGTGCCGGCGGAGCCGAAGGCGCCGGTGTCGTGGCGTACGACGTCGGTGTCGGACTGGCGCACGGTGAGCCGGTCCTCGGTGGTGTGCAGAGCACCTGCGGTGATCTGCTGGTGGACGGTGGTGGTGCCGTTGCCGAACTCGGCGGTCCCCACCGCGATGTCGTACGTGCCGTCCTCCAGAAGCGAGACCCGCGCGTCGGCGTGGTGGCCGCCGGGCGGCCCGGTCGCGATCATCGCCATCGCGGTGCCCTGGCCGACCAGCCAGCCCTCCGGCGCGTCCTCGGCGCTGCAGTCCTCGGCGAGCGCGTTCCGCACGACGGAGAGGCACTGGTCGAGCCCGTACGAGGCGATGAACAGGTCCTCCTCCTCGCCGATCGGGCTGTGCAGGGCGTCCCCGGGGCCGATGACGTTCTTCTCCCGGAAGACCAGCGGGTCCATCCCGAGGCGGCGGGCGAGCTCGTCCATGACGGACTCGACGGCGAAGGTGACCTGGCCGAGGCCGTACCCGCGGAAGGCGCCGGCCGGGACGACGTTGGTGTACACGGAGTACGCGTCGACCTTCTTGTGCGGGGCGCGGTAGACGGCGAAGGACTCACCGACACTGTGGAACATCACCGCAGGGCCGTGATTTCCGTACGCGCCCGTGTTGGACACCACCCGCATCTGCACGGCGGTCAGCGTCCCGTCCTTCCGCGCTCCGACCTTGATGCCGACGGTGAACGGGTGCCGGGTCGTCGCCCCGTAGAACTGCTCGGCCCGGGTGTACTCCAGCTTCACCGGCCGGCGCAGCTTCAGCGCGGCGAGGGTCACGACGTCCTCGGTCAGCATCTCCTGCTTGCCGCCGAAACCGCCGCCGACCCGGCCCGCGACCACCCGGACCTCGTCCTCCGGCAGGCCGTACAGCGCGCACAGCGCCCGCCGGGTCAGGAACGGCGTCTGGGTGGAGGACCGGACGGTGAGCCGCTCGCCGCTGCCGTCCTCCTTCGGCTCGAAGGACGCGACGCAGCCGTGGGTCTCCAGGCTCGCGTGCTGGACGCGCTGCGTGCGGAAGGTCTCCTCGTACACGACGTCCGCCTCGGCGAAGCCTTCCTCGACGGAGCCGATCTCGCCGTGCACCTCGCCCGCCACGTTGTTCTCCACGCGGGCGATGCGGACCTCCGGGCCCTTGCCGGCGTGGAGGACGGGGGCGCCGGGGCGCATCGCCTCCTCGGGGTCCGTGACGTGGGGGAGTCGTGCGTACGTCACCTCGATCCGGCGGCAGCCCTCCTCGGCGGCCTGCTCGCTCTCCGCGACGACCGCCGCGACCCGCTGGCCGACGAAGCGGACGACGTCGTCCAGGACGCGGGTGTCGTCGGGGTCCTCGGTGGGGTGCTCGTGGCGGGCGGAGGAGTACAGCGTCGCGGGCGCGTCCTCGTGGGTGAACACGGCGACCACCCCGGGCACGCGCAGCGCGGCCGAGCGGTCGATCGCCACGATCCGGGCGTGCGGGTGCGGGGAGCGCAGCAGCTTCATGTGGAGCAGGCCGGGCACGTCCACGTCGAAGGTGTAGCGGGCGGTGCCGGTGACGACCTGCGGCCCGGCCGGCGCCGCCACGTTCCGGCCCACCGCCTCGCCCGCGCAGGGCCGTTCGACGTGCTGCACGCCTCGCACCGCGTCCTCGATCGCCCGGTAGCCCGTACAGCGGCAGATGTTCCCCTTGAACGCCCGGGGCAGGTCGTCAAGTTTGCCGTCGTCGTGCGGAGTGCCCCGCTCGGCCTCCAGGGCGGCGGTCGTCATGAGGAACCCGGCCGTGCAGAACCCGCACTGGTAGCCCTGCGCGTCGAGGAACCTCCGCTGGACGGGGTGGAGTTCGCCGCCCGGCGAGGCCAGGCCCTCCACCGTGGTCACGGAGCGGCCCTCGGCCCGCACGGCGGGGTAGAGGCAGCTGTGCACGGGCTCGCCGTCGACGTGCACGGTGCACGCCCCGCAGTCGCCCGCGTCACAGCCCTTCTTGACACCGAACCAGCCGCGCTCCCGCAGATAGGTGCGCAGACACTGGCCGGCGCGCGGCTCCGTGACGGAGGGCCGGCCGTTGACGTGGAGTTCGAAGCTCACAGGACACCTTCCTCGGGGCCGTGGGGCGAGGTGAGTTCGCGGCGGACCTCCTCGGCGAGGCGCAGGCCCATGTGCCGGCGCCACTCGGGGAGTCCGTGGATGTCGTCGAACCACGCGCCCGGCGCGACCGCCTCGTCGATCGCCGCCGCGAGCCGCTCGCGGCTCGGGGGCAGCGGAAACCAGAACCGGAACGGGCGCACGGTCGCCGCGGTGACGGTCACCGCCAGCGAGCCGTCGACCGGGTCGAGCGCCGCCGTGACGAGCGCGCCGGAGCGGCCGAGCCCGTACAGCGAGGCCTGCCGGAACGCCGTACGGCACTCCAGGGCGCGGGCGGGCAGGGTCACCGAGCGGAGCAACTCACCCTCGGCGAGGTCCTTCGCACCGGCGCCGACGACGAAGTCGGCCACCTTCACCTCGCGCGTCGTGCCGTCCTGGGCGAGGAGGAGGCAGCTGCCGTCCAGGGCGGCGGCGAGCGAGATCATCGGCCCCGCGGGCAGGGCGTTGCACAGGTTCCCGCCGACGGTCGCCATGTTCCAGATCTTGAACGAGGCGAGGAACGCCCGGCAGCACTGCTCGAACAGCGGCGCGGCCGGCGCGTCGAGCGACCGCCGCGCGTACCGCGACAGCCCGGCGACGGTGCACGTCGCTGCGATCTCAAGCGAGCCGTCCGGGTGCCGGGTGAGGGGCTCCCAGCCCATCCTGCCCAGGTCGATCAACCGCCGGAGGCCCGGCTGCGGTTCGGAGAACAGGTACGTGCCGCCGCCGAGCCACGCGTCGCCGGGACGCCACGGCTCACGCCTCCGCGCGTCGCGCACGTCCGTGATCGTGTTCAGATCCATCCGTTCCCCATGCCTTCCCACCGGTGCCTTCAGGCCAGTGAAGCCGGGCGGGGACGGGCGGCACGACTGGACGGGAACCCGGAATTCGTCCACCCCGCGAGGGCTGTCCCTGGACGATCGACCAAGAGCTGTTTTCCGTCTTCACCCGGGCATCTACGATGTCTCCTCTCGCATGCGCCTCGTGAATGTGAGTGCGGGCCCGCCCCGTGACCGCGCTAGGAGTCTCTGATGCACGTCGACCACCTCCTCCGTCTCGACCGCCTGGACCTCTCCCTCGTCTGGGGCGACGAGGCGCTGCTCGGCCAGGAGATCGGCGGGGTGACGGCGACCGACCTGGAGGACCCCGCCCGGTTCCTGCAGGCGGGGGAGATCGTCCTCAGCGGACTCGTGTGGTGGAGCCCCGACACCGGTCCGGCCAAGACCGAGCGCTTCGTGTCCGCCCTGCGCGAGGCGGGCGCGGTCGCGCTGCTCGCGGGGGAGGAGACCCACGGGGAGGTCCCGCGCGAACTGGCCGACGCCTGTCGCAGACACCGCGTCGCGCTGCTCGCCGTCCCCGCCCACACCAGCTTCCGGGCCATCACCGAGGCGGTCTACCTCCGGCAGTGGGGCGAGCTCAGCCGGCGTCCCACCGACCACTACGCCCTGCCCGAGAACGTCCGCCTGGACCTGGACCGCGCGCTCGAGAACGGCGCCACGACGGGGGAGTTGCTCGACCGGGCGTTCGCCCACCTCGGCACGCCCGCCTGCCATCTGCTGACCGCCGGCGGCCGCACGGTCGCCCGCACCGGCGCGGCCCCCGCGGACCTGTCCGCCCGGCGGGCCGCGGAAGCGGTACGGGCCGGGCTCGGCACGACGGTGCGCGTCGAGGCGGACGGCACGGTGTACGACACCTGGCACCTCCACCTGCCCGAGGCGGGGCAGGTGCCCCCGCGGGTCCTCCAGGAGATAGCCGAACTCCTCGGCCGTCACCGGCGCCGCCGCGACCGCGAACGCGCCGCGAACGGCGCGGCGTTCGCGGAACTCGCCGACGCCCTGGGCTCCGCGCGCTTCGACGCCCATCGCGTGCGGCACGCCCTGGACGCCTGTGGCCTCGCCGGCGCCGACGCCTACACGGTGGTCGCCGCGGCCATGGACCCGCAGGCGGAGTCCGGCACCGCCGCCGCGCTCGGCGAGGCCCTCCGGCACGTCCCGTCCGTCGCCTTCGCCGTCGCCGACGGCCCCGGTGGCGAGGCGACGGCGGTCGTCGCGCACGAGCGGAAGGCGGCGCCGGAGGTGCGCGAGCGGCTCGACGCGGCGTGGCCTCTGATCCACGCCTGCGGCCCGGACGTCCCCCTCCATGCGGGGCTCAGTGCGCCGGCCACCGCCCCGGAGCAGCTCAACGCCTCGCTCGGTCAGGCCCGTTACGCTCTGGCGGCCGCCCGCGCCACGGCCCCGGCGGCCCCCGGCATCGCCGGGCTCGGCGATCTGGACGGCCTCGGGAAACTGCTGGCCGGTATCCCCTCCGACGTACGGAACGCCTACAGCGAGACGGTCCTCGGCCCCCTCCTCGGCGCCGGCCGGGGTTCGGGGACCATGCTCCTGGACACCCTGGAGGTCTTCCTCGCGCACGACTGCTCGTGGGCCAGGACCGCGGAGGCCCTCCACGTCCACGTCAACACGGTCCACTACCGCGTCGAACGCATCGAGGCCCTCACCGGCAGGGACCTCTCGCGGCTCGACCACAAGGCCGATCTGCGCGCCGCGCTGTTCTGCCGCTGACGGCCCGCCCGTGCCCGACGGTCAGGGCAGGTCGATGTGCACGCTCGTCGACTTCACCCGCGCGGTCACCGTGACGCCGACGTCGAGTCCCAGCTCCTCCACGGCCTCCCGCGTCACCAGCGAGACCAGCCGGTGCGGCCCCGACTGGACCTCCACCTGCGCGGCCACGTCGTCGACCCGCACCCCGGTGACGATCCCGACGAAGGAGTTGCGCACCGAGGTGGACACCCCGTCCTCGGGAACGGCGTGCAGACCCGCTCCGCGCTCCTGCGCGAAACGCGCCAGCGCCGTCCCCTCGATCACCCGCTTGCCGGCCCCGTCCCGCTCCATGGCCAGCCTGCCGCCGTCCGCCCACCGGCGAACGGTCTCCGAACTCACTCCGAGCAGCTGCGCTGCCTGCCCCATGCTGTACGTCGGCACCCCTGCACTCTAGGCCACCGCCCCCGCCTCCCGGCGGGGGCACCGATGGCCGGCCTGCGGTTCAGAGGCTGCGGGCGGTGATGTCGCCGTAGGAGGTCTCGGCGCGGATGGCGAGGGGCGCGCCGGCGCCGGCGCTGTTCCGGAGGGTGTTGGTGACGCGGCCGAAGGCGGTGGAGGCGTCGAGGGTGGCGGAGACGCCGGGGGCGGCGCCGATGCCGAGGGCGCCGGCCTGCGTGTGCAGGGTGACGGTGCCGCCGTGCGCCTCGTCGACGGTGATGTCGCCCTTGAGGGTGCGGAGTTCGGCGCTGCCCCCGAGGCGTCCGACGGCGATGTCGCCGGCCTGGAGGGTGAGGCGCGCGGTGCCGGCCTCGTCGAGCCGGACGCCGGCGGCGGCGCCCTCGAAGGTGACGTCGCCGAGGCGGCCGACACCGCGGAGTCGGCCGGCGGCGGTCCTGGCGTCCAGGCGGGAGCCGGCGGGGAGGTGGACGGTGACCTCGACGGCGCCGGAGTCGCCCAGGACGCGGTGGGCCGGGGAGGGGCTCTCGATGCGCAGGACGCCGTCCGCGTAGTGGACCTGGACCTGCTCGGCGGCCTTGACGTCGCGCTTCTTGCCGGGGTCGGCGGGGCGGACGTCGACGGTGGTGTCGGCGCGGTCGGCGGCGATGAGGCGGATGTCGCCGGCGGCGATGTCGACGGTGGCGGTGACGGCGGCGGGGGTGGTGAACGTCTGCATGGTTCCTTCTCCTTATTCGGTGGCGGGCTCTCGGTCGGCCCGTCGTTTCCGTTGATGGAAAAGCTACGTTGCGTTCGAGCTTCTGGCAACGACTTGGAGACTGTTGAATCCAGTAATTGCAGGTGAAGGCGAGTAATTCATTGCAACGACACTGAAGGTAATGCAACGTCAGAAGGAGCGTTCGTTGCAATGGGATGAAGATGAACGCTTCACGCCCCAGCCCTGCCGCTCGGGGCTACCGGCTGGTACGGTCCCTCCCCATCGACACTCCACCGGGAGTCGTCGACGGCGGTCGAGGGGTGGATCCAGTGACGGTGACCAAGGGCGGGGTGCTTCCCGACGGGCTCGCGGAGGCGATACGGGGGACGGCCGGGGACATCGCCGCCGTGCTGCGCCCGGAGGGTGCCGGAGCGGGACGCGGCGGGCTGCCCGTACCCCGTTCCACCTGGACCGTGGGTGAGGCCGCGGCGCACCTGGCCCAGGCGAACGCGCTCATGGCCGACCTCGCCGCGGGCCACGAGCGGCCGTACGGCGACGGAACCCCCGGGAGCCTGGCCGAGGCGAACGAACGGGCCCTCGCCGGCTTCGCCGAACGGGAGCCCGGGCCCCTCGCGGAGATGATCGCGGCCCAGGCCCTCGCCTTCCTCGACGCCGTCGAACAGCGCGACCCCGACGCGGTCCTCACCACCCCGCTCGGCCGGATGAGCCCGGCGGTCCTGGGCTCCTACCTGCTCACCCACATGCTCGGGCACGGCTACGACCTCGCCCTGGCCCTCGGCCGTCCGCACATGCTCGACGCGCGCCGGGTCGAGCTCAGCCTGCCCTTCATGACCCACGCCATGCCGGCGGTCACGGACCCGGCCGCGGTCGCCGGGCTCACCGCGACCTTCGCGGTACGGCTCCGGAGCGGCTCCGGCTTCGGCGTCACGATCACGGACGGTCGGGTCCGGGTCGACCACGAGCCGCCCGGACGGCCGGACTGCACGATCCTCACCGAGCCCGTCACCTTCCTGCTGCTCGCCCTCGGCCGGATCGACCCCTGGCCGGCGATCGCCCGTGGCCGCGCGCTCGGCTGGGGGCGCAAGCCCTGGCTCGCGCCCCGCTTCCCCCGCCTCTTCCGCGCGCCCTGAGCGCCCGGCCGCCACGAACCGTCACCGTAGGGAGCGCCGCGTGACCGTACGCCCCTCCGGCTCCGACCGCTCAGGACGTCCCCGTGCACCGCGGCCCGCGCCGATGGATGCTGGAGGTATCGGAAGGGGCCGTGCCCCGGTTCCGCGCGGCCCGACGGTGCGAGGAGGCAGAACCATGACCCGCACTCTGGAGTGGACGGTCGGCGTGGAAGTGGTGGAGGACGGCGGCCGCACGAAGGCCGAGGCCCGGCTGACCACCGGCACCACGACCCTGACGGGCCACGGCAGCGCCCGGTGCAACCCGGCGGACGTCGACGTACCGGCGATCGGCGACGAGCTCGCCGCGAGCCGCGCGATGAAGGACCTGGCGGGCAAGCTCATGCGGGAGGCCAACCGGGACATGGAGGCCGTGGGCGCCGGGACGGTGCCCCAGCACACCGGTCCCGGCTACGGCTGGCCGGAGGCGGTGTCCTGACGGGACCGCCGACCGGTACGGGAACCCGGCCGGGCCGCTGAGACCGCCCGGCCGGGCTCGGGCCCACGCCGCGCCGGAGCCCGGCCCGCCCGCTTCCTACCCCTGCCCTGTCGCCGCCCTCCCCGTCGCCTCCGGTGTGCCCTCCGGGCCCTCGAAGACGAGACGGTCGACGACCTCCACCACGCCGTCCACCGTCTCGCAGAGGCGGACGAGGATCGGCCCGAGCGCCTTGCGCTCCAGGGTTCCGCTCAGCGTCACGCGGCCCTCGTCGACGTCGATGTGGACGGCGGAGGGGGCGAGGCGCAGGATGCGGACGAGGACGTCCTCGCGGATCTCCTCCTGGATGGAGCGGTCGCGGCGCAGGAAGAGCTGGAGGAGGTCGCTGCGGCTGAGGACGCCGATGAGGCGGCCCTCGGCGTCGACGACCGGCAGCCGCTTCACCCGTTGGCGTTCCATGAGCCGGGCGGCCTCGACCGCGGTCCACGACGGGCGGGCCGTGACGACGGGGCTGGACATCATGGCCTCGGCGGTGCTCGGGCCGTCCTTCGCGGAGTGCCGGCGCAGGAGGTCGGCCTCCGAGACCACGCCCACGGGCCGGTTCTCGTCGTCCACCACGGGGACCGCGGTGATGCCGTACTCGTCGAGGAGCCTCGCGATCTCCTTGAACGAGGTCCCGCGCTGAACCGCGACCGCGGCCGGCGTCATCAGGTCCGCGACACTGCGGTGCCTCATCGTCCGTTCCGTCCCTTCTGCGTTCCGGATTCCATGGTCCCGCACCGGGGCCGGACGCTGCGCGAGGGGGGTGCGGAGCGTGGCGTGAAGGGGGGCGCGACAGGGGCTTGTGGGCATGACGTGTCCATGGTTACCTCCGGTAAGTCATCGTCGCGTCACGGAAGAAGGACCCCCATGCCCTCTCCCCGCACGTCCGGGACCCGCCGCCTCCTCGGAGCCCTCGCCGCCTCCCTCGCCCTCGTCACCGCGTCCGCGGGCGCGGGTTCCGCATCCGCTCCGCCCGCCGCCGCCACCCCTCCCGGATCCACGGCGACCGCCGGGCTGCGCGAGGTGATGTTCGTCGGCAACAACTGGGACGGCACCGCCGACGTCATCGAGGCCCGGGGCGACTTCGGGCGTGTCGGACGGCTGAACGTCATACCCGACAAGGAGCAGCGGCTGCGCGAGATCCACCTGAACCCGATCCGGCTCGCGTACTTCCTCGGGGTGCGCAACGGCCCGGGGGAGGGCCACGACCAGTTCGTGGACGACATGTACGCGACCCCCGACGGTGCGGCCATGGTGGTCTCCCGGCCCAGCTTCGCCGACGTCGTCTCGCTGGACGTGCGCACGGGCCGGATCAACTGGCGCTTCCCCGTGGCCGGTTACCGCGCCGACCACATGGCCGTGTCGCCCGACGGAACCCGGGTCGCGGTCTCCGCCTCGACGGCCAACACGGTGCACGTCCTCGACATCGCCACCGGGCGGGAGCTCGGCTCGTTCAGGACGGGCGACAAGCCGCACGAGAACGTCTTCACGTCCGACGGCCGACTGTGGAACATGTCCATCGGCGAGGTGACCACGGCCCTCGACGCGCCCTGGCTCGACTGGACGAAGGGCGACCGCAGGATCACCGTGGTGGACGCCCGGACCTTCGAGACCGTCCGCGTCATCGACATGCGCGACCGTCTGGACGCCTTCGGGCGCGGGGACCTGTCCGACGCCGTCCGTCCCCTCGTCTTCACGCCGGATGAGAAGAAGGTCTACTTCCAGGTCTCCTTCCTGAACGGGTTCCTGGAGTACGACGTCGACTCCGACCGCGTCACCCGGCTCAAGAACCTCCCCGGGGACCCCGCGACCGACCCCGACCGCACGACCTGGGTCAACGACTCGCGCCACCACGGAATCTCGATGAGCCCCGACGGCACCAAGCTGTGCGTCGCGGGCACGATGGACGACTACGCCACCGTCGTGGACCGGGAGAGCCTCCGGCAGGGCCCGCTCGTCCCGGCCTCCAAGCCGTACTGGGCCACCGTGAGCGGCGACGGCCGCTCCTGCGTCATCTCCGAGAGCGGTTCCGACCGGGTCACCGCGATCGATTTCGCCACCGGGCAGCGCGTGGCCTCGGTGGACGTCGGCGACCACCCCCAGCGGGTACGGCTCGCCCGCGTCCCCGCCGACTGGACCGGCCCCACGGCCGGCTGACGGCGCCGCGCCCCTGCGTACGCACGCCACCCCTCCGTGTCCCCCGTGGCGTCCGCCACCCCTCTCACCCCCGAAGGGCACCGTGAAGAGAACACTCCTGGGGGCCGCGCTCGCCGCGGCCCTCCTGGCTGCCGGCACGCCGGCAGTCTCCGCATCCCCCTCCCCGACCGCCCCCCTCCCCGCGGCCGACGCCGCCCCGGCGGGGACCCCGGCCGGGGCCGCGCTCGCCGACAGCTGGCAGCCCCCGCTCAGCACCCGCGGGCGCTGGATCGTCGACGCCGACGGCGACCGGTTCAAACTGAAGTCGGCCAACTGGCAAGGCGCACAGGGCTCGTGGAACGGCTCGGGCGACATCGCCGATCCGGCGAACCACCACGACGCGGAGAAGTCCGACCAGCTCCCGCTCGGCCTCGACCGTGCTCCCGTCGCCGCCCTCCTCGCCGACTTCCACGCCCTGGGCGTCAACAGCATCCGGCTGCCGTTCTCGAACGAGATGCTCCACGACCAGCGGCCCGTCCCCGACGCGGCCGTCGCGGCCAACCCGCAGCTCCGCGGCAAGACCCCGCTCCAGGTCTTCGACGCGGTGATCGCCGCCACCACCGCCGAGGGCTTCGCCGTCATCCTCAACAACCACACCAACACCTCGCGCTTCTGCTGCGGGCTGGACGGCAACGAACGCTGGAACACCAGCCAGACCACCGCCCGCTGGGAGGAGGACTGGCTCTTCCTGGCCAAGCGGTACAAGGACGACAAGCGCGTCGTCGGCGCCGACCTCTACAACGAGGTCCGCCGCACCATCACCGACGACGCCAACTGGGGCCGGGGCGACGGCCACGACTGGTGGGCGGCCACCCAGCGCCTCGGCGACCGTCTGCTCACGGAGGCCAACCCCGACCTCCTCGTCGTCGTCGAGGGCATCAACTGGCAGGGCATCCCCGCCGACGGCCTGTTCCACTGGCGCCCCACCCTGGAGCCCGCCCGCACCCTCTCCCACACCCTCGTCGCCTCGGACAAGCTCGTCTACTCCGCGCACTTCTACGGCTACACGGGCCCGAACCACACCGGCGCCACCGGTACCGGAGAGACCCACGACTGGCGCTACCAGGAACTCTCCCGCGACGACCTCTTCGCGACCCTGCGCCGCCAGGCGTTCTTCGTCTCGGCCGACACCGGACGTCACTACACCGCCCCCGTGTGGATCAGCGAGTTCGGCATCGGAGCCGACGAGACCGACCCGAAGGCCCGTGCGTGGTTCGGCAACTTCGTCGACGACCTGATCGCGAACGACGCGGACTTCGCCTACTGGCCCCTGGTGGGCTTCACCGGCCACGGCCGCTGGAAGCTCCTCGACTACGACACCCAGGGCCGCCGCTCCGGCATCCTCGACGGCCCGGACTGGCGCGCCGACGACTGGCGGCGCCTCGCCGCGGCCTCCGGGCGCACCGGCCCCGTGCCGGCCGCGGCCACCTGGGACATGCTGAACCTCGACCACGCCGACGCGGTGCAGTCGCTGCGCGCCCGGGCCCGCGGCGACTGGGACCAGGGGGCCCGCAAGGGAGTCTGCCCGGACGGGCAGCGGCTCGTCGGCCTCGCCCACCGCGACGGCCGCGGCCTCTGCACGGACGCCGGCGCCGCCCGGCTCGCCGCCCCCGGCGGGCCGCTGACCGTCGTGACCGACGAACGGTTCGTCAAGGAGGGCGACTGGGCCGGCGGCTACAGCAAACTCCAGTGCCCGCGGGACCAGTTCATGACCGGCTACAGCGTCCGCGGCCAGGCCGTCTCCGCCGTCCTGTGCGCCGGGGCCGCCCGCGCCCTGCCCGTGACGGGCCGCACGGTCTGGTTCGACCGGGGTGACAACCGTCCGTCCGGCCTGCCCGGCGGGGAGTTCGCCGAGGGCAACTACAAGGGGCAGTGCACCGAGGGCGAGTACGCGGCCGGGATCGCCTTCACCGGCGCCTGGGCCAAGGGCAAGACCCCCGACGCCCTGCTCTGCCGCACCCTGTAGCGGCGCCGGAGCAGACGGAGGGGCCGGCCGGATCACCCGATCCGGCCGGCCCCTCCTCGCGTACCCGGGTCTCAGGACCTCTTGACGCTCACCTCGACGAGCGAGTAGCCCCACTGGGTCGCCCGCCGCACCCCGTGGACCCGGACGTACCGCGCCGACTGCGAGGCGAACTCGGCCGTGTCGTAGCCGCCGTCACCCGCCTGGGTCGACCAGGCGGTCCGCCAGGTCGCGCCGTCGTCCGACAGCTCGATCCGGTACTCCCGCGCGTACGCCCGCTCCCAGTCGAGCGAGACCCGGCCGATCCGGTGCGCCGACCCGAGGTCCACCTGCCACCACTGGTCGTCCGACCACTCGCTGGCCCAGCGGGTGCTCGTGTCGCCGTCGGCGGCGCGGCCGGGCGCGAAGCTGACGAACGGGTTCCACCACTCCGACGTGCTGGCGCCGGTGGGCCGGCCCGCCGCGAGGTTCACCCCCGGCTCGTGGTCCTCGGTCCGCTTCCACGTGGTCAGATACGACTCGGCGCCCCGCGAGAGCTCGTCCACGACGCCCGGGCCGCCGGGGCTGAGCCGGATCTGCTCGACCCAGTCCGGCACGAGGCCGTTGTGCGCCGCGCCGTCGGTGTTCAGGTCCCAGGTCCGCTCGCCGGTGACCTGGCGGTCGAGCACCGAACCGCCGTCGAAGCTGCGGAAGGGGTACTTCACCGCGTTCGGCGCGTCGTTCCCGACCGGACCGGGCCAGCCGCCGACGCCGTTCATGTCGGTGCCGTAGCCGTAGCCCACCCCGTACTTCTTCCGCAGGGCCGCCTTCTGTGACGCCTCGCCGACGAAGCCCTCGGCGTTGTGCATGTACGAGGCGGCGAACCCGCCGAGACGGTACAGGCGCTCGGTCCAGTCCAGGTCCATCCAGCTGTGGCTGGACAGGACGCCGGGGTACTCCTCCGCCTCCAGGATGTCGAGCGCGCGGCCGGCGGCCTTGACGCTCATGTGGTCGAGCTCCAGCATCATCCCGCGGTCGATCATGCCCCGCAGCGCGTACTCGCCCAGCCTCGTGAGGCCGCGGGTGTTGCACGCGGCGTCGGAGGCGTACGAGGGCACCGTGACCCCCGGCGGCAGCTTCTCGGCCATCGCGGCGGGCGCGGCGGCGAGACCGATCGGGTTGTCGTGCTGCGGTCCCGCGCACTTCTCCGTGGTCCAGAAGGTGCCCGTGGACAGGAACTGGCCGATGTTGACCGCCACGCCCGTCGTGCCGCTGTCGAACCGCACGCCGCACAGGGCGTTGTCGAACTTGTGACAGAGGAACATGCTGCGCACGCCGAGCGCGTACAGCTCGTCGAGGCCCTTGTCGATGTCCGCCTGCCCGCACTGGGCGACGTCGAGGATCTGCTTGCAGCCGAAGGGCTCGGAGGTCTCCACGCCGAGGACGACCGCGAGCTTGCCCTGCTCGATCACCGAGCGGGCCTGGGCGGCGCTGGTGACGATCCGGAACCAGCCCTTCCCGGGGCCGCCGTACATCGCGTCGACGTAGTCCTGCATCTCGTACGTCTTGCGGGCCTCCAGCCGGATCGCCGTCATCTCGTCGCAGCTCCGGTCGCGGGGCAGCAGCGAGCAGATCAGCCCGTTGGTCACCAGGTCGTTGACGAGCACGCGCTGGCCGCCGCGCCAGGCGCGCTCGACCCAGGCGTAGTAGTTCTGCTGGTGGCTCAGGGAGTTGTTCGCCGGCCAGTCCTTGAACGTGGGCCAGCCGACCGGGTCGTGCTTGCCGTTGTCGCCGCCGGTGAGGTGCTCGAAGAGGGCGCCCGAACCGTCCGGGTAGTGCTCGGGACAGTCCTTCAGGGCGTCCGCGACGCCCGCGGACGAGAAGGGGCTGCCGCAGATCATCCGGCCCCCGAAGCCCTCGTTCGACATCAGGTGGTTGTGCGCGTCGACGAACCCGCGCACCTTGCCCTGGGCGTCCGTGCCCTTGAACGGGGCGCCCGTGACGTTGATCTGCGAGTCGGCCGCCGGTCGGGACGTGGGCTCCCACCACCCGCCGCCGGCGTCGGCGGCGGGGACCGGAGCGGAGCCGAGGAGCACGGCCGCCAGGGCGAGGAACAGCGCCAGGAGGGCGGATCTGCCGCCGGTCCCGCGCGAAAAGGGTCGAGTCATGATCAGCGATGCCTCCGGACGGTGGGGGAGTACCGGGCGCCCCGAGGATCGCGGTGCCGGAGGAGTGAGTCAAGAGTCCGGGTCAAATGACCTGTTGGCAATCGCGGAATCTCCTCTGACGCCTCAACCCTCAATCAACGTAACGAGTTGATCGGCCGTCAGATCCAGATGCCCCTCCGCCGCACGCGCGTCCCCGAGCACCAGGAACTGCAGCGTCAACCCGTCGATCGCCGCCGCCAGATAGCGGGCCAGCGCCTCCACCGGCACCCGGGGCTCCGTCCCCCGCCCCTCGGCAACCTGCCGGATCAACGCCTCCGCCGACGCCACGTACTGGTCGTACTGCGCCCGCGCCAGATGCTCGAACCCCGGCTCCCGCAGCGCGTACTGGGTCAGGTCGTACGTCAGCATGTGCTCACCCGGATGCGCCGTCACGTGGTCCCAGTACGTCTGCAGCGCACCCCGCACCGTCTCCCGCAGCGTGCTGCCCGGCACCACCGCCGACATCACCCGCGCCACGTAGTTCCCGGTGATCGTCTCGATCGCCGCCTCCAGCAGCGCCTGCTTGGACTCGAAGCAGTAGTGGAACACGCTCAGCGACACACCCGCCTCGGCACAGATCGACCGCGTCGTCGTCCGCGCCACCCCGTCCCTGGTCATCGCCCTGATCGCCGCCTCGACCAGCTGCCTGCGTCGTTCTGCCGACGGCATCCGCGCCATGGTTCCTCCTCGCGTCCGGCGCAAGGGTAACGGGCGGCCCTTCGCCCGGCGCCGCGCGTCCGGCACGTGATCCACGCCCGTGCGCGCCACCCCCTGCCGGCCCCGCCGTCGAGGGCGGGGCCGGCGGAAGGGGACGTCAGGGGGTGTAGGGCGCGTCGGTGTGGTGCAGTTCGGTGAGGGTGGGCTCGGTCACGCGGTAGACGGCCGTGCGGCGGAGCGTGACGACGGCGGCGGGGTCGGAGTCGCCGCGGGTGAGGTAGACGACGGTCGCCTGGCGGGGTGCGGGGGCCGAGGCGTCGATGGAGACGACGGGGGTGCGGTCGCCGAGGGAGGCCGCGGCCACGGGGACCGGGGTGCCGGAGTCGTTGCGCCAGGTGACGAGGCCCCAGAACTTGCCCGTGCCGCCGGTCGTGACCTTGACGGCGGCGACGGCGTCCTCGGCCGGATCGCCCGTCATGTCCCCGATGGCGCACTGCGGCTGGAGCTCGATCACGACGCCGTCCTCCTCCCACCGGCCGTCGGTGAAGGCGACGGTGCCCGTCGGGGCGTCGGGGAACCGGAAGGTCGACGTCTGCAGCTCCGCGTCGCGCAGCTGGTCGCAGGTGAGCGCGCCGGCGGACGTTCCCTTGCCGGGCTTCGTCGGCTTCTTCGACGTCGTCGGTGACGGCTTGGCCGATTCCTTGCCCCCGCCCTTGCCGGGCGACGTCGAGGCGGTGGACTTGCCGGGCTTGGGGTTCGCGCCCCCGCCGCTCCCGCCCGTGTCCTGGCACCCGACCGTCACCGACGCCAGCGCCAGGGCGGTGATCAGCCACGCACCCCGTGCCGGCCGGTTTCTCTTCCCGTTCACCGCAGGACCCCCTTGTGTCCGTTCTCGCCGTCCGTCCACCGTCCGGCACGGCCGAAGACGCGCCTCCGCACACCGCGGTTGCGGCCGGCCGAGGCAGGCGACGATGAGAATGCGCCACGCACCCACCCTGCTGCAAGGGGCGGACCGCTCTGCCGGCTCAGCCCCGTTCGCCGTCCAGGACCTCGCGGAGGGCGGCGACCGCGTGGGCGCGGTGGGTGTCGAGGTGGCGGACGACGGTGTCGGTGTCGCCGGCGCGGAGGGCGGAGAGGACGGCGCGGTGTTCGTGGACGGCCTGGGCGCGGTGGGGGCCGTCGGTGTAGTAGAGGGAGCGGTAGGCGTCGGTGGAGTCCCAGAGGGTGGTGACGAGCCGGACGAGGCGGGGGAGGGCGGAGGCGTCGAGCAGGGTGAAGTGGAAGCGCCGGTTGGCCTCGGCCATGGCCGGGACGTCGCCCGCGTCGGCGGCGCGCTCGACCTCCTCCTGGATGCGTTCGAGCGAGGCGAGGCCGGCGGCGGGCAGGAGCGGTACGGCGGCGCGGACGGCCTCGGTCTCCAGGAGCCGGCGGATGCGGTAGATCTCCTCCAGGTCGGCGAGCGAGAGCTCGGCGACGAAGTAGCCGCGGTGTATGTGGTGGACGACGAGGCCCTCGGCCTCCAGGGCCTTGAGGGCCTCGCGCAGGGGCACCCGGCTGACCTCGAAGCGGGCGGCGAGGGAGTCCTGGACGATCTGGTCGCCGGGCCTGAGCCCTCCGGTGGTGATGGCGCGCCGCAGTTCCTCCAGGACGAACTGCTGGGCGGTCTGCGGCCGCCGCTTCTGCACCGGGCTGCTCATCGCCTGGGACCTTCCGTTCCTTCGTGCCGCCGCCGGCGGGGCACGCCGCCGGTGGCGACCATCTTCCTACGGATCACGGCGTGGGGGCGGGCCGTCCCGGGCCGGCTGTCAGGTCGTCGGTGTGCTCGCCGAGGCGCGGGGGAGCGGAGCGGTACGACGGCGGGGTGGCGCCGAGCCGGATCGGGTGGGCGACCTGGCCGGGGCCGACGGCCTCCTCGGGCACCCGCGGGGCGAGTCCGAGGCGGTCGGCGAGGTCGAAGGCGGCGGCGAGGTCGTTGATGGGACCGCAGGGGACGCCGGCGGCGGTGAGCTCCTCGAACCAGGCGTCGGCGCCACGGGTGGCGAGCGGCGCGGCCAGGGCGGCGACGAGCTCCTCGCGGTGGGCGACCCGGGCCGTGTTGCCGGCGAACCGCGGGTCGTCGGCGAGCTCGGGCCGGCCGAGCCGGTCGCACAGGGCGCGGAACTGCCGGTCGGTGCCGACGGCGAGGACGAGCGGCCGGTCCTGGGCGTCGAAGACCTCGTACGGCGCGATGCTCGGGTGCCTGTTCCCCATCGCGCGGGGCACGACCCCCGCGGCGAGGTGGGCGGCCGCCTGGTTGGTCAGGGCGGAGAGGAGGGAGGAGAGCAGGGAGACCTCGACGCGCTGGCCCCGGCCGGTGCGGTCGCGGTGGCGCAGCGCGGCCAGGACGCCGAGGCCCGCGTGGAGTCCGGTGACGACGTCGACGAGGGCGACGCCCGCCTTGGTGCCCGGGCCGTCCGGTTCGCCGGTGACGCTCATGAGACCGCCCATCGCCTGGACGAGCAGGTCGTAGCCGGGGAGCCGGGCCCCTTCGGCGGTGCCGAACCCGGTCACCGAGCAGTAGACGAGCCCGGGGTTGGACCGGCGTACGTCCTCGTAGCCGAGGCCGAGCTTCTCCATGGTGCCGGGCCGGAAGTTCTCCACCAGGACGTCCGCGCGGTCCACGATGGCGCGGGCCTTCGCGAGGTCCTCGGGGTCGGTCAGGTCGAGGGCGACGGAGCGCTTGTTCCGGTTGACGCCGAGGAAGTACGTCGCCTCGCCGTCGGCGAACGGCGGCCCCCACGCGCGCGTGTCGTCGCCGGTGCCGGGCCGTTCGATCTTGACGACGTCCGCGCCCAGGTCGGCGAGGAGCATCGTCATGTACGGGCCGGCGAGCACCCGCCCGAAGTCGGCGACGACGATCCCGGACAGGGCGCCGCCCTCCGCGGTGCCCGGCTGGTCTGCGCGCATGCGGCGTTCCCTCGCTCTCCCTGGTGACGCCGTGTCGATCCGGCGGTCGGATCCCTCGGACCGTAGGGGGTGGGACGGCCGGTTTTCAATACTGGATCCAATATCCGATCGGGCGCTACGCTTCGCCTCGCCGAGTTGCCGCAGTCGCCAGGAGGCCGTCCGTGAAGTCGCCGTCCACCCCCGTCCACCCGCTGGATCTGCTCGCCGTCGACGGACTGCTGACGGACGAGGAGCGGGAGATCCGCCGCACCGTGCGCGCCGTCGCCGACCGCGAGCTGCGGCCGCACGTCGCCGGCTGGTTCGAGAAGGGCGAGATCCCCGCCCGCGAACTCGCCCGCACCCTGGGCGGCATCGGCGTCCTCGGCATGCACCTGGAGGGCTACGGCTGCGCGGGCACCAACTCCGTGGCGTACGGCCTCGCCTGCATGGAGCTGGAGGCCGTCGACTCCGGACTGCGCTCGCTCGTGTCGGTGCAGGGCTCCCTCGCCATGTACGCGATCTGGAAGCACGGTTCGGAGGAGCAGAAGCAGCGGTGGCTGCCGAAGATGGCGGCCGGCGAGTACATCGGCTGCTTCGGGCTCACCGAACCCGACGCCGGCTCGGACCCGGGCGCGATGCGGACCAACGCCAAGCGGGACGGCTCCGACTGGGTCCTCAACGGCACCAAGATGTGGATCACCAACGGGTCCGTGGCCGACGTCGCCGTCGTCTGGGCCCGGACCGAGGAGGGCGTCCGCGGCTTCCTCGTCCCGGCCGGCACCCCCGGCTTCAGCGCCCCCGAGATCAGGATGAAGCTGTCGCTGCGGGCCAGCGTCACCAGCGAACTGGTGATGGAGGACGTGCGCCTGCCGGCGGACGCGATGCTCCCCGGGGCCCGCGGTCTCTCCGGCCCGCTCGGCTGCCTCAACGAGGCCCGCTTCGGCATCGTGTTCGGCGCGCTCGGCGCCGCGCGCGACTGCCTGGAGACGGCGGTCTCCTACGCCCGCGACCGGGTCGTCTTCGCCCGCTCCCTCGCCTCGTACCAGCTGACGCAGCAGAAGCTCGCCGACATGTCCGTCGAACTCGGCAAGGGCATGCTGCTCGCCCTCCACCTCGGCCGCCTGAAGGACGCCGGCGCGCTCACGGCCGAACAGGTCAGCGTCGGCAAGCTCAACAACGTGCGGGAGGCGATCGCGATCGCCCGCGAGTGCCGCACGATCCTGGGCGCCAACGGCATCACGCTGGAGTACCCGGTGCTGCGCCACGCCAACAACCTGGAGTCGGTGCTCACCTACGAGGGCACGAGCGAGGTCCACTCCCTGGTCATCGGCAAGGCGCTCACCGGCGAGCAGGCCTTCCGCTGACCCGCGGGCGACCCGCTCCGGCCGGGTGGCGACGGCGCGCGGTCAGCCTGCGGTCACCCGGTCGAGGAAGGCGTCGAGATGGCGCGTCGTGCGGGCGATCTGCTCGTCGAGGGTGAGCGACTCCTCGTGGCGGCGGCCGCGCAGCCTGGGTTGCCGCTTGCCCCGGATGTACAGGGAGCAGGCCAGGTCGGCACAGAGGTAGATGCCCACCGTGTTCCCCTCGCGGCCCCGCGGTCCCGCCAGCGGCGCCACGAGGAGCGTCACGCCCGAGGAGGCGTGGCCGGTGAGGCAGACCTGGCACATGCTCGACTTCACGGCGCTGGTCCGGCCGGCGGCCGGGACCCGCAGCGTGACGCCGAGCGGGCCCTCGGCGCGGGGGACCACCAGGTGCGCGCGGAGCGGGGCGCCCGGATCGACCCAGCCGAGGAAGTCCAGGTCCTCCCAGGGGAGTTCGGCGAAGTCGAGCGGCAGCTTGAGACGGGCCGCCTCGCCCTTGGTGCAGTTCACGAAGGACGAGCGGATCTGTTTGTCGGTGAGTGGTTCCACTCGGTGGACCGTACACGGACCACCGTCCGGGGGCACCCTGATTTCCGGGCGGTACGGAGGCGCCGGCACCGCCCGGCGCCGGACGCGGGCCACCCGGCCGGACGCCCGGACCCGGGCCGTCCGGCACGGCCGCGCTCAGGCCACCCAGTCCGGCAGGGCCGGGTCGGCGAACCGCCCCGGTGCCCCGTCGAGCGCCGCCGCCAGCCGCTCGGCCGCCGGCTCGTACACGTCCTCCGGCAGGGTGTACGGGATGCGCAGCCGGTGCTCGTGCGTCCCGGGATCCACCCCGAACCGGGCGCCGCCCTCCACGCGCACGCCGTGCCGCAGGGCGCGCGACGCGAGGGCGGAGGCCACCGGGCGGCCCAGGTCGATCCACAGGCACATCCCGCCGGGCGGCACCGTCCAGCGCCACTCGGGCACGTGCCGGGCGAGCGCCTCGGTCAGGGCGGTGCGCCGCCGCCGCAGTTCCTCGACGCGCCGGGGGAGGATCTCGCCGAGCCGGTCCATGAGGGCGACGGCCACCAGCTGGTCCAGGACGGAGCCGGACAGGTCGGCGGTGATCCGCACCCGGGCCAGCTCGGTCACGACCCGCGCCGAGGCCCGCACCCAGCCGACGCGCAGCCCGCCCCAGCAGCTCTTGCTGAGCGAACCGACGGTGACGATCTGCTCGGCGTCCCCCGTGCCCGCCGTCGACGCGAACGGCGCCGGGGCGGGGACGTCCAGCGCCATGTCGGTGAGCGTCTCGTCCACCACGAGCCAGGTCCCGGTGGCGCGCGCGGCCCGGGCCACCTCCCGGCGCTGCTCCTGGGGCATGAGGCGGCCGGTCGGGTTGTGGAAGTCCGGGATCAGATAGGCCAGCCGCGGCGCGGTCTGCCGGAGCGCCGCGTCGACGAGCCCGGTGTCCCAGCCGCTCTCGGTCACCGGCACGGGCGTCACCCGCAGCATCCGGTTGCGCATGGCGTCCAGGGCGTTGGTGTACGACGGGTTCTCCGCGAGGACCCGGTCACCGGCCCGGCCCAGCAGCGTGAGCACCAGCGACAGCGCCTGCTGCGCCCCGGTGGTGACGAGGATCTGCTCGGGGCGGGTCGGCAGGCCCCGGGCCGTGTAGCGGTCGGCGACGGCGGCGCGGAGCACGGGCAGCCCGTACGGGTGGTAGCCCTGCGCTCCGGTGTAGCGGGGCAGTTCGGCGGCGGCGGCCGCCAGCGCGGCGGACAGCTCCCGCTCGGGGGCCTGCGGCGCGGCGAGGGCCAGGTCGATGGTGGCGCCGGTCTCGTCGTGGAACGCGCCCAGTGCGGTCGGAGCCTGCCCGTCGGGCAGCGCGGTCCAGGTGCCCGCGCCCCGGCGGCTGTGCGCGTATCCGCTCTCCCGGAGCAGGTCGTACGCCCCGGTCACGGTGGTCCGGCTGACCTCCAGCACCGCCGCGAGTTCCCGTTCGGCCGGCAGGCGCAGGCGCAGCGCCACCCGGCCGTCGAGCAGCGCCTCGCGGACGGCCCGCGCCAGCTCGCGGTAGCCGAAGCGGCCCTCGGGGGGCGGGGTGAGGAGCGACGCCAGCTGGCGGCCTGTCAGGGTCCGGTCCGCTGTGTGGACCACGCGTGCCACTGCCATGCCAATCACTCCTCATTGGCTCTGCTGTCCGGGCCAATAAGACTACAGACTCCTGCTCAGTGGCCTGGTGGCCATCGTCCACGAAGGACCCGAGGGGAAGGAGACGACCGATGTCCGGAACGTTCACCGACCGTGACGAGCGGATGTGGCAGCTGCGAGCGGAGGAGCGGGCGGCGCGGCCCCTGCCGGCCGGTGCGTGGCTCCGGGGGCTGCGGACGGCCGTCGGCCGGTTCTTCGGGGGGCGCCCGTCCGGCGGGCACCGGCCCGCCCCGACCGTCGTCAGGGCCGCCTGCGAACAGACGTGACCCGCCTCGCCGGGCGCTGAGGCGCGTGTCGGGCGCCGGAGCGCCCGTACCCCCGCTCCGGCGGAGACCGGAGCGGGGGTACGGAGCGGGGCAGGGGCTGCGCGTCAGGCGACGGGCGCCGCGCCCGCGAGAGGCCAGGAGCCGGCCGCGGCCGGCGGCGACACCGCGGAGGAGGACGCCGCCGACGAGGACGACTGGTCCGTCCCCGTGTCGGCCGACTGGCTCGTGGTGTCCGTCGCGGGCCCGGAGGCGGGACTCGACGAGTCGTCCGACGGCGGGGGCGAGTCGGTCGAGGGCGTCGTGTCCGACGGGGGTGGCGAGGTGGACGTCGACTCGGACGGGGTGAGCGTCGAGGGGCAGGGTGACGGCGTGACCCCGTTGCTGGGCGTGGGCGTCTCCGTGCCCGTGACCGTCACGCAGGGCACCGGCGAGGACGGGGAGTCCGAGGGCGAGGAACTGGACGTCGAGGGCGAGGTCGACGGGGAGACCGTCTGCGGCGGCGGAGGCGGCGGCGTGGGCTTGTCGTGCTTGCCCGTGTCGCCGTGCTGCCGGGCGAACCAGCCGTCGTCGTCGTACACGATGAAGACGTTCACGACCGTGACCGACGGCGCCACCACGACGACCTGGGACGCGTTGTACCCCGGCCACGGCGTGCCCGTCGTCTTCGGCGACTTCTGCGCCACCGGATCCGTCAGCGGATTGCCGCAGGCGCAGCGCACCCGGGGCACCCCGCGGCCGTCGACCATCACGGCCGTCCCGGCCTGGAGCACCGACTGGTACGAGGTGGCGGAGCCGTCGCGGAAGCCGTGGTTCGTGACCCGGGTGTCGACCCGCAGCTGGAGCGGCGTCAGGGAGCGCAGATAGGCGGGCACCTCGTCCGCGGAGACGCCCGCGACCGAGGCGAAGGCCGCGTTCTTCGCGGGCTGTTCGGAGAGGTAGCGCACCTGCTGCTCCACGTTGCAGCTCGCCACCGACTGCGTGCCTCCGTAGAGGCCGGGGGTGGACCCCTTGACCTCGGGGGTGGTGGACGCGGTGCGCGGCGGCAGGGAGGCCGGCGAGGGGGTGCTGTCGCCGGTGGTGGCCGTCGAGCGGGTGAAGGGGTCGGGGCCGGACGCCGCGGCGTTCTGGAGGAAGACCTCCCCGCCGCCCGATCCGCCGGCGGTGCTGTCGTCGCCGGGGCGGTTGGTGAGGACGACGGCCAGGGCGGCGGCCGCGACGAGGATCGCGGTGATCGAGGCGACCTTCGGGACGGAACGCCACCAGGGGCCCTTGCCGCCGTCCGGCCGGGGGCCGCCGCTCCCGCCGCCACCGCCCGGACCACCACCGCCCGGACCGCCGCCGGGGCCTCCGCCCGAGCCGCCACCGCCGCCCGAGCTGCCGCCCGAGCCGCCGCCCGAGCCGCCGTGCGGCGGGCCGGACGGCGGCGGGGGGCCGCCGCCGGTCCCGGGGCGTGTGCTCGGGCCCGAGAGGGGGCCGGAGGGGGGACCTGTGGGGGGGACCGACGGAGGGCCGGACGGCGGGTGGGAAGTCACTTTTTTCCCTTTCTTCCGTTCCGGCCCCATTGTGTGCGCCGACCCCGGGCCCCCCGCAAGCGGAGGCGTCACTCCGCGCGAGAGCCGCCGGTCCGGGGCCCGGCGGCGCGGGCCGGGCGGCCGGCCCCGGTCCGCACCCGGCCCGCGCCGTCCGCAAGCGGGCCGCCGTCACCGGTACTAGCGTGGTCAGGGTGAGCAGCAGGCTCCCCACCTCCGCGCGGCCCGCCGAGTCCACCGGCCCTGCCGCCCGCATCGTCCTCCAGACCCTGGCCGCCGTGGTCGCCGGGTACGCGGCCATGGCCGTCACCGCCGGACTCGGCCTCTGGGCCGCCGGCGCCGCGGACCTCCCGGGCGGCTTCACCGCCGTCCTCGCCGCCGTCGTCGTGATGGCCGCCGGCGGCACGGTCGAACTCTCCGGTGACGCCGGATCCCTGGCCGGCACCCAGGCCGACCTGACCGCCATGCCCCTCACCGTCACCCTGGTGGGCGCACTGGTCACCGGCTTCTGCTTCCTGCGCCCGCTGCGCCACCACGCCGTGGCCGCCCCGCGCGAACTCCTGCTCCGCGCGGCGAGCGTCGTCGTGCTCTGGCTGGTCGGCCTCGCCGGCCTCTCGGCCCTCGCGCGGCACGACTTCCCGATCACGCTCGGTGGCGGCGGCGACGAGGAGAGCTCCCTCACCGACCTCTTCGGCGAACTGCTCGACGCGGTCGACCCCACCGTCGGCTTCCGCACCGACGTCGGCCCCACCCTCTTCTACGGCCTGCTGTGGATCCTCGGCGTGCTGATCGTCGCGCTGCTCGTCTCCCGCAGGACGCCGCTGCCGCCCCGGTTCGTCCGCTTCCACGAGCCCGTCCGCCCCGCCGCGTTCGCGATGCTCGTCCTGCTCCTCGCGTACGTGGTGATCGGCCTGGTCGTCGGTGTGGTCGTCGCCGCGACCCGGGGCCACGCGACCGAGACCCTCGCCGTGCTCCTCCTCGGCCTGCCCAACGTCTCCTGGCTCGCGCTCGGCGTCGGCATCGGCGGCTCGTGGCAGGGCAGGGTGGAAGGCCCCTTCGGGCTGCCCATGCCCCAGGTCCTCGACGCCGTGCTGCGCAGCGGCGGCGACGGCTCCGACCTCTCGACCGTCGACCTGTCCTCGCTCGCCGAGCAGGACGCGCGCGCGTGGTGGCTGCTGCCCATCGCCGCCGTCGTGCTGCTCGCCGTCGCCTTCCTCGCCGCCGTCCGCTCACCGGCCCGCATCCGGCTCTGGCAGCACTCCCTGCACCTGGGGATCGCCTTCGCCCTGGCCATGCTGGTCGTCACCCCCCTCACCCTCGTGGAGGCCCGCTTCGGCCTCTCGATCCTGGGGATCGGCGAACTGGACTCGCTCGGCGGGGAAGTGGTGCTGCGCCCCGACATCTGGAAGACCGTCGGCCTCGCGCTGCTGTGGGGCCTGGTCTTCGGCTTCCTCGGCGGCCTCCTCGCCGGCCGCGTCCGCCGGAAGGGCGAGGTCGAGACCGCACCGCGGCCCCCGGCCTGACCCGCCCCGCCCCCCGGGGACGCCCGGGGGACAGCGCCGTCCGCCCGCGCCCGCGCGCGACGTCCGTACGCCCCAGGGCCCCGTGCCCGGCGATCCGGCCGGACGGCCCCGTGCCCGGCCCTCCGGCCGGACGACGTCCGGCCGTACGGCTCACAGCTCCCGGAACACCGGCCGCGCCCACGGGGGCGGGTCCCGCGGCGGACCGAGCGCCTGCGGGCCCTGGGACACCACCGGACCCGTCCCGCCCGTGGTGAGGGCGGCCCGCAGCGCGGCGACGAACTCCAGACAGGTCCCGTACCGCTCCTCGGGGGTCTTCGCCAGGGCCTTCGCGAAGACCGCGTCGGCCGCCTCCGGCAGCCCCGGGCGCACCTCGGACAGCGGCGGCGGAGGATCGTACTGCTGGGCCCAGAGCACGGCCCAGTCGGTGTCGCGGCGGAAGGGCGGCGCCCCGGCGACGGTCTCGAACACCACGCACGCCAGGCCGTACACGTCGCAGCGGCCGTCCACCGGCTTGCCGGAGATCTGCTCCGGCGCGACGTAGTCCAGGGTGCCGACGAACTCGCCCACCGTCGTGAACCCCGTCAGCGACAGCGACTTCTTCGTCAGGCCGAAGTCGGTCAGGTACACGTGCTCGGGGTGGTCGCCGTCCGTGCCCTCGGCGATCAGGATGTTGCCGGGCTTCACGTCCCGGTGGACGAGGTCGTGCGCGTGCGCCGCGTCGAGGGCGGACGCGACCTGTACGGCGATCCGGCACGCCTTCACCGGCGGCAGGGGCCCCTCGCGGTCGAGCAGCGCCACCAGGTCCTGCCCCGCCACGTACCGCATCGCGATGTAGAGCACGCCCTCCGTCTCGCCGGCCTCGAAGACCGGCACGATGTGCGGGTGGTCGATGGACGCGGCCACCCGCGACTCGTGGGCGAACCTCTTGCGGAAGGTGTCGTTGCGGGCCAGCTCGGGGGCGAGCAGCTTCAGCGCCACCGTCCGGTCGAGCCGCAGGTCCCGCGCCCGGTACACGACGGCCATCCCGCCGCGCCCGATCTCGCCCTCCACGCGGTAGCCCGCGATCTCCTTGCCGAGGAGGCCCGAGGGCCGCCCCGCCGGCAGGTCGGCGTCGCCCGTCATCGGTCCTCGTCCTCCGCCGCCGGGGGCCGGACCACCCGTGTCGGCGTCGGCGCGGGCGGCGATCCGGCCGCGTCACCGGTTTCCACCCGGGGCACCACCTGGGTGGGCGGAGGTCCGGCGGCCTCCGCGGCGTCGATCTGGGGCACCACCTGCGTGGGCGGCGGCCCCGCGGCCCCGGCCGGGTCGACGGGCGGCACCACCCGGGTCGGCGTCGGCCCGGCGGCGTCGGCCGCGTCCGCCTGCGGCACCACCTGCGTCGGTTCGTACGCGGCGGGCCGCGCTCCGGCGTCGGCGTCGGCCCGCTCCGGCGCGTGCCCGGGCCGTGCCTCCGCGCCGTCGTCGGGGGCCGCGCCCGCGGGCTCCCCGGCCGCCGCCGGCGAGTCGTCCGCGGCGGGTTCCGGGGCCGCGCGGGGGAGCGGGGAGACCGGCGAGGCGACCGAGGGCGCGGACGAGGCGGCGTACGTGGCGAGGCCGAGCCCGTCGCAGTACACCCAGCGCTCGTGCTCCGCGTCGTACAGCCACACCGACTCGCCGTCCACGACCATGCCCACGCGCAGGCCGCGCGTGCGCCGCCGGAAGCCCTCGCCGTCGAGGCGCCCCGCGCCCAGTTCCCCGGCGGCCCGCCGGTAGCGGCCGAGCGCGTCCTCGGCGCGCGCGATCAGCGGCCGCGGGTCGGCGGTCCGGGTCAGCGGCCGTCCCGCCGCCGGGGGGTCGTCGGGCACGGTGACCAGCAGCCGGGCGTCGACCCACGCCGTCCAGCCGTTGGAGCACAGCACCCGCCCCCAGTCGCCGGTCCGCTCCTCCAGCCGCACCGGCAGGAAGGCGTCCAGGGGCGACGTGGGCAGCCCCGGGTCCGGCGCCTCCCAGGCGGCGAGCCCGTCGCGCGGCACGACGTGGGTGGGCCGGAAGTCCGGCACGTACTCCGACAGGGGGAAGTTCACGGACCCTCCAGCGCTACGGGACGGTGCACGGGCCCTCTCCCGCCGCGGGACGCCCACCGGTCCTCGTCGGCCGCGGCACGGACCGCGGCCCTCACCTCCACGGTGACGCCCCCGGCCTACTTCCGCATGACGACCGGCTCGTGGCGGCGCAGCAGCCGGGCCACGACGAACCCGAGGGCGAGGCAGAGCACCACCAGCATGCCCATGTCGAAGAGCCACGCCTCCGCCGTGTGGTGCATCAGCGGGTCGTCGGTCTTGTCGCTCGGCGCGACCTTCCCGATGTCGATCGTCGCCCCCATGGCGGCGAACGCCCACCGTGAGGGCACCAGCCAGGCCAGCTGCTCCAGGACGGGCGTGCCCCGGACGGTCAGGAGGGCGCCGCAGAACACCACCTGCACGATCGCGAGGAGGACGAGCAGCGGCATCGTCACCTCCTCCTTGCGGACGATCGCCGACACGAGCAGGCCGAGCATCATCGCGGTGAAGGCGAGCAGCGCCACCGCGAGCGTGATCTCGACCAGCGGCGGCATCAGGACGCCCTTGCCGCCGGGGACGTTCAGCGGGACGCCCACGAGGGCCACCAGGGTCAGGACGACGGCCTGCACGACGGTGATCACGCCGAGGACGACGATCTTCGAGGCGAGGTACGCGGAGCGGGACAGCCCGACGGCTCTCTCGCGCCGGTAGATCGAGCGCTCCTTGACCAGTTCGCGCACGGCGTTCGCCGCGCCCGTCAGGACCGCCCCGACACAGAGGATCAGGAAGACGTTGAGCGTGGACTCGGGGTTCAGGCTGCCCTCGGACAGGGCGCGGGCCATCGCGCCCATCACGAACGGCAGCGCGACCATGATCGCGATGAAGGTGCGGTCGGCGGAGAGCGCCGTCGCGTACCGCCGGACGAGCGTCCGCAGCTGCGAGCCCCAGCTCTGCGCCTTGGGCGGCGGACCGGGCTCGGCGGCGTGCGGGGGCTCCCCGGTGCCGGGTTCCGCGGCCGGGGCGGCGGCCGCGACCGGCACGGGGGCGTTCGCGCCGGCGGTCGCGTCCGTGATGTACCGGCGCTGGAAGCGGGACGACCGGTACTGGCCGGCCCAGTCGCGGTCCTTGTCGTTCTCGAACGCCTCGAACGCCTCCGGCCACTGCTCGAACCCGAAGAAGCCCAGGGTGTCCCCCGGAGGCCCGTAGTAGGCCACCCGGCCGCCCGGCGCCAGCACGAGCAGCCGGTCGCAGACGTCCAGGCTGAGCACGCTGTGGGTGACCACGACGACCGTCCGCCCGTCGTCGGCGAGGCCGCGCAGCATGTGCATCACGGAGCGGTCCATGCCCGGGTCGAGACCGGAGGTCGGTTCGTCGAGGAAGAGCAGCGACGGCTTGGTGAGCAGTTCGAGCGCCACGCTCACCCGCTTGCGCTGACCGCCCGACAGGCTGTGGATCGGCTGCTCCGCGCGCTCGACCAGACCGAGCTCACGGATCACCTCGTCCACCCGTGCCCGCCGCTCGGCCGCCACCGTGTCCTCGGGGAAGCGCAGCTCGGCGGCGTACCCGAGGGCCCGGCGGACGGTGAGCTGGAGGTGCAGGATGTCGTCCTGCGGGACGAGCCCGATGCGCTGCCGCAGCTCGGCGTAGTCCCGGTACAGGTCACGGCCGTCGTAGAGCACCGTGCCGCGGTCGGCCGGCCGCTGGCCGGTGAGGGCGCCCAGGAGCGTCGACTTCCCGGCCCCGGACGGTCCGACCACCGCGAGCAGGCACTTCTCGCCCACGGGGAACGACACCTCGTCGAGCAGCGTGCGGCGCCCGTGGTCCACGGTCACCGCCAGCGACCGGACGTCCAGCGACACCTCGCCGGTGTCCGTGAACTCGACCAGCTGGCCGCCGATCAGGCAGAACGCGCACCGGCCGACGCCCACGATGTCGTCGGGCGTCACCCGCGCCTCCTGGACCCGCCGGCCGTTGAGGAACGTGCCGTTGTGGCTGCCCAGGTCGTGGATCCAGTACGTGCCGTCGGGGCGCGCCCGCAGTTCCGCGTGGCGCCGCGACACCACCAGGTCCGCGACGACGACGTCGTTGTCCGGCGCCCTGCCGATCCGGATGCTGTGCGTCGGCAGCGGCCGCACGGACGTCGGCTGCCGGAACGTGCCGGTGGCGGCGGGGTGCGAGACCGAGGGCGGCCGCGGCGGGCCTCCCGCCGGGGGGACGGGAAGGGGGGTGGGGGCGGGCGCGGGTTCCCCGACGGGTTTCGGCCCGGGGTCCGCCTCCGGCGCGGGTCTGCGCGGCGGGGCCTCGGGGGCGGGTGCCTCGGCGGCGGGCGCCCCGGCCATCGGAGGCGCGGGCGCCGGCATCTCGGCCACCGGTGCGGTGGACTCCACCGGCACCGGCCCGGGTGCCGCGGGCTCGGGCCCGCCGGGTGCGGGCGCCTCGGCCGCGGGCGGCGGCGTCGGTTCCGCGAGGGGCGGGAGCGGCGCGGAGACGACCGGGTCCGGCGGGGGAGCCGGGTCCGGCGGGGGCGCCGGTGGGGGCGGGGCGGCCGCGGGGGCGGGCGCCGGTGGCGGCGGGGCGGCCGGGGCACCGGACGAGAGCACCGCGCGCGGGCCCTCGTCGGGATGCCCGAACCGCACGACCGTGCCGGGGCCGACCTCCTGGGGCAGGAGCACCCGCAGGCCGTCCGCGTAGGTGCCGTTGGTGCTGTCCTCGTCCGCCAGGGTCCAGTGGCCCCCCGCGGCGCGCAGCACCGCGTGGTGCCAGGACGACCGGGCGTCCGAGAGCACGACGTCGCTGGTGGGGTCGCGCCCGATGCGATAGACGCGCCTCGGATCCATGCGCGTCGCGTCCCCGTCGATCTCGAGGACCAGATCGGGCGCCGCGGGCGCGACGGGCCGGTCTCCCATGCGTGAATTTTATCCGCCGCTGCTGATCCCCGCCCGGGATGGAGCCGCCGGTAGGGTGGGCGTCCGCCGCGGGACGCGGCCCCGACGAAGGAGGAACCACCCGTGCCGAAAGGTGTCACCAGGCGGCGGCCCCGTACCCGCGCGGCACTGCTGAAGGCCGCCCTGGAGACCTTCGCCGAGCACGGCTTCCACGCCACCACGATCGAGCAGATCTGCGAGCGCGCCGGCTACACCCGGGGCGCCTACTACTCGAACTTCGCGAGCAAGGAAGAGCTCTTCCTCGCCCTCTTCGACGAGCACAGCGACCGGACCGTCGCCCGGCTCGCCGACTCGATCGACGCGCTGACGGCGGAGGAGTACACGCTGGAGCGGCTCGCGGAGCTCGCCGCCCGCGTCGAACCCGACGAGCGGGACTGGTACCTCGTCACCACCGAGTTCACCCTGCACGCCATCCGCGACCCGCAGGCCGCCTGGGTGCTGGCCCGTCACGACGAGCGGCTGCGGGCCGAGATCGCCCGCGGACTCACCCTGGTCCTGCGCCGGGCGGGACGCGAACTGACCGTGGAGGCCGACCGGTTCGCGCGTCTGCTCATCGCCCTGCGCGAGGGCGGTCTCGCGCAGAGCTACGTGGAGCCGGCCGCCCTGCCGCCCGGCAGCCTGGAGCGTCAGTTCCTCGTCCCGCTCCTGGCCGCCGCGACCCGGGAGATCCCCGGGCCTGAGGGTCAGTCGAAGAGGTCGGGGTCGGACGCGGTGATCTGATCCCACAGGGGGCGCGCCTGGAACCAGCCGGCCAGGTGCCCGCCGACCTGGCTCCGGGTGAGGAGGGCGGTCTCCCGGTCGATGAGCTGCGGGGTCCCCGCCGCCATCGCCAGCAGCTGCGCCTGGCAGGAGCGCTCCATGGTGACGAACCACCAGACGGCCTCCGCGACCGAGTGGCCCACGGTGAGCAGCCCGTGGTTCTTGAGGATGACCGCCTTGTGGTCGCCGAGCGCCTTGGCGACCCGCTCGCCCTCCTCGGTCTCGTTCACGACGCCCCGGTAGTCGTCGTAGACGCCGTGGTCCTCGAAGAAGGCGCAGGCGTCCTGGGTCAGGGGGTCGAGCGGGATGCCGAGGCTGGAGAACGCCTTGCCGTGCAGGGAGTGCGAGTGCGCGGCGGCGACGGCGTCGGGGCGGGCGGCGTGGACCCGGGAGTGGATGACGAACGCGGCCCGGTTCACGGGCCTGCGGCCCTCCAGGACGGTTCCCTCGTGGTCGACCAGGATCAGGTCGGACGCCTTGATCTGACCGAAGCTCATCCCGAACGGGTTGACCCAGAAGGCGTTCGGGTCGCCCGGGTCGCGGACGGTGATGTGCCCGGCGACCCCCTCGGAGAAGCCGAACCTGCCGAAGATGCGGAAGCCCGCGGCGAGTTGCTCCTTGCGGTACCGCCGTTCCTCCTCGACCGTCTCGAAGGTCGGCGGCAGTGGCAGGACGACGCCTTCGGGCAGCGGTCCTACGGCGGCGGCGAGCGCGGGCGGCACGGTGCTCATGGCGGCTCCTCGTCGAGCGGGCGGGGCGGGGCGGGCGTGATCGGGCGCGGTCAGGCACGGTCGGGCGCTATTAGGCACGACTGGGCGCGCCAAAAGATACAGAGATGCATCCGTTGCGACAACGGCCCCGGAGCGAGGGGGATCTCACGCCTCCGGGGCACCGCGCCGGGCCAGGCGGTGACCTGCCTTCCTGGCGTCCTGCGGGTCGTACCGCCCCGAACCCGCCGCGTCCTGCGCGATCTGATCCCGGCGCCGAGCCGGCCGCCGACGGCGATCCGTGTGCCCGGGCCGACGTCCTCCCGGCCCCGGAACCCCGGCCGCCGGGCGCAGCCGCACGGAGCCGAAGCGGGTGGCGGCCCGTAGGAGCGGTGGCGGAAGCCGAGGGCGCCGCGGTGTGCCGGGAGGGTGGGGCTTGCGGCGTGGGGTTTTCGGTGGCTACGGTCACCGGGAGACGAGAAAGCGCTTACTCCCACCACGGGGGCGCCTTCTCCCGCGCCGAGCCCTGCCGCCGCACCCCCGGAGCCCGAACGTGCCCACCGCCGACGTCCTCGTCTACACCCGCACCACCGGCTACCGCCACGACTCCATCCCCGACGCCGCCACCGCGCTCACGGAGCTGGCGACCGGACTCGGACGGACGGCCGAGGTGACCGAGGACCCGGGCGCCTTCACCCCCGAGGGGCTCGCCGGCCGCGCCGCCGTCGTCCTCCTGTCCACCACCGGGAACGTCCTGACGCCCGCGGGCCGTGACGCCTTCGAGGCGTACCTCCGTGGCGGGGGCGCGCTCCTCGCCGTCCACGCGGCCGCCAACGCCGAGCCGGACTGGCCCTTCTACGGGACGCTCCTCGGCACCCGCTTCGACGGCCACCCGGAGATCCAGCCCGGCACCGTGGTCGTCGACGACCACGACCACCCGGCCACGGCGCCGCTCCCGGACCGCTGGGACCTCACGGACGAGTGGTACAACTTCACCTCCGACCCCCGCGCCGACCGCGGCCCCGGCGTGCGCGTCCGCGTCCTCGCCCGCGCCGACGAGACCACCTACCGCGGCGGCACCCACGGCGCCGACCACCCGCTCGTCTGGTGCGGTTCCGTCGACCGCGGACGCGTCTTCTTCACCGCGCTCGGGCACGCCCCGGAGGCGTACCGCGAACCCCTCTTCCGCGCCCACCTCGCGGGCGCGCTGGCGTGGCTGACGGAATGACCTCCAGGGCCGCGCGGCGCCGGGCCCCCCGACGGGCGGCCCCGCGGCGGGGCGGCCCCGACGGCGCCGGGCATGATCACGTCCCCGGCGGGAAGGCGTGCCGCGCCGGACGCCGACGGGGGCGCCCGGCGCCGTCCGGGACGCACCGCGTCGGCGGCTTCGCACGGCTCCCGGAGTCACCCCGGCGCCCCGCCCCTGTTGGCGCGGGGCCGCGCATGGCGGATGGTTGCAGAGGGGGCCGAAGGCAGGAGGAGGCACGTCATGGGAATCGCCACCGTGAACCCGGCGACCGGTGAGACGCTGCGGACCTACGAGGCCCACGGGCCCGAAGAGGTCGAGCGGCGCGTCGCCGCCGCGCACGAGGCGTACCGCCAGTACCGCACGACGTCCTTCGCCGAACGCGCCCGGCTGATGCGGGCGGCCGCCGCGCTCCTCGACGAGGACACCGAGGACATCGCCCGCACGATGACCGTGGAGATGGGCAAGCCGATCGCCGCCTCGCGCGCGGAGGCCGGCAAGTGCGCCAAGACGATGCGCTGGTACGCGGCCCACGCCGAACAGCTGCTCGCCGACGAACACCCGGCCGAGAGCGACGTCCAGGACTCCGGCGCCGACCTCGCCCGCGTCCACTACCGCCCCCTCGGCCCGATCCTGGCCGTCATGCCGTGGAACTTCCCGCTCTGGCAGGTGATTCGCTTCGCGGCGCCCGCCCTCATGGCGGGCAACACCGGCCTGCTCAAGCACGCGTCCAACGTGCCGAGGACCGCGCTCTACCTCGGTGACCTGTTCCGCCGGGCGGGCTTCCCCGAGGGCTGCTTCCAGTCCCTCCTCATCGGCTCCCGCGACGTCGAGGGCGTCCTGCGGGACCCGCGGGTCGTCGCGGCCACCCTCACGGGCAGCGAGCCGGCCGGCCGGGCCGTGGCGTCCGTGGCGGGCGACGAGGTCAAGAAGACCGTCCTGGAGCTCGGCGGCAGCGACCCGTTCATCGTGATGCCCTCCGCCGACATCGTCCGCGCCGTGAAGACGGCCGTCACCGCGCGCGTGCAGAACAACGGCCAGTCCTGCATCGCCGCCAAGCGGTTCATCGTCCACCAGGACGTCTACGACGACTTCTCCGAGCGCTTCACCGCCGCCATGAACGCCCTCACCGTCGGCGACCCCCTCGACGAGTCCACCGACGTGGGCCCCCTCGCCACCGCACAGGGCAGGACCGACCTGGAGGAGCTCGTCGACGACGCCGTGCGCCGGGGCGCCACCGCCCTGTGCGGCGGCCGGCGCCCGGAGGAGCCGGAGCTGCGGCAGGGCTGGTACTACCGTCCCACCGTCCTCACCGGGATCACCCCGGACATGCGCATCCACCAGGAGGAGGCGTTCGGTCCGGTCGCCACGGTCTATCCGGTCAGCGACATCGACGAGGCCGTGGCCGTCGCCAACGACTCGCCGTTCGGCCTGAGCTCCAACGTGTGGACCCGCTCCCCGGACGAGGTGGCCCTCTTCGTCCGTGACCTGGAGGCGGGCGGCGTGTTCGTCAACGGCATGACCGCCTCGCACCCGGCGCTCCCCTTCGGCGGCGTCAAGCGCTCCGGGTACGGGCGCGAGCTCTCCGGCCACGGCATCCGCGAGTTCTGCAACGCCACGACGGTCTGGCAGCGCGCCTGACCGTCCGGCAGCGCGCCTGGCCACAGGGGGAGCCGGGCCGCCGCCGGCCGGCCACGGCCCTCAGGCGCCCGTCCACTCCAGCAGCCGGTCCGCCGGCCAGGTGTTGATCACCCGCTCCCGCGGCACCCCGCACTCCTCGGCCCGCGCGCAGCCCAGGATCTGCCACTCCAGCTGGCCGGGCGCGTGGGCGTCGGTGTTTACGGCGAAGGACACCCCGGCGTCCACCGCGAGCCGCAGCAGCCGGCGCGGCGGATCGAGCCGCTCCGGGCGGCTGTTGATCTCCACGGCCGTCCCCGACTCGGCACACGCGGCGAAGACCCGCTCGGCGTCGAACTCCGACTCGGGGCGCAGCCGCCCGCCCGCCACGAGCCGCCCCGTGCAGTGCCCGAGCACGTCCATGTGGGGATCGCGTACCGCCCGCTCCAGCCGTCGGGTCATCGCGCGCGCGTCCATCCGGAGCTTGGAGTGGACCGAGCCGACCACCAGGTCGAGCCGCGCCAGCAGCTCCGGTTCCTGGTCCAGCGAACCGTCGTCGAGGATGTCGCACTCGATCCCCGTCAGCAGCCGGAAGGGCGCCCACTCCTCGTTGAGCCGCGCCACCACGTCCAGCTGCTCCCGCAGCCGCTCCGGCGAGAGGCCGCGCGCCACCGTCAGCCGGGGCGAGTGGTCCGTGAGGACGGCCCACTCGTGGCCCAGCCCCGCGGCCGCACGGCCCATGTCCTCGATCGTGGCGCCCCCGTCGGACCAGTCCGAGTGGAGGTGGCAGTCGCCGCGCAGCGCCGCCCGCAGCGCCTCGCCGCCGCTCGCGGGACCGGCCGCCCTCAGGGAGTCCTCCAGCTCCGCCTCCAGCCGCGCCAGGTACGCGGGCACACGGCCGTCGAGCGCCTCGCGGACCACGGCCGCGGTCTTGGGCCCCAGTCCCTTGAGCGACTCCAGGGTGCCCGCGGCGGCGCGCCGCTCCGTCTCGCCCTCCGGCAGGGCCGCGAGCGCGGCGGCGGCCGTGCGGAACGCCTTCGCCCGGTACCCCGACGCCTGGGCGCGCTCCAGCAGGAACGCGATCCGGTTCAGCGCGGCCACGGGGTCCATGACGGCCCTCCTCAGGCGCCCGTCGTGGCGGCGGCGTCGGCCGGCACCGCCTCCGGACCGATCTCGCACCAGACGGCCTTGCCCTCGCCGCGCGGTTCGACGCCCCAGCGAGAGGCCAGCGCGTCGAGCAGGAGCAGCCCGCGCCCCGACGTCGCCGCCTCGCCGGGGGTGCGCCGCCGGGGCCAGGCGCTCGACCGGTCCTGCACCGAGAGCCTCACCCGCCGCACGGGCTCCGGGAGCACCTCCAGCGTCAGGACCGCGCCGCCCTCGGTGTGCAGCAGCACGTTGACGAGGAGTTCGCCGGTCAGCAGCTCGGCGTCGTCGGAGAGCTCCGGCATGCCCCAGTCCCGGAGCGCCTGCCCCACGGCCGCCCGCGCGTCCGAGAGCCCCTGCGGGTCGGCCTGGTGGATGTACTGGTGGATGCGCGGTGCCCGGGGCGTGCCCGGGTCCGGGCTGCGCCGCAGGACCAGGAGTGCCACGTCGTCCCCGGAGCCCCATCGCTCCCACAGCCGCTCCGAGAGGTGGTCGGCGAGCGCCTCCGCCTGCGGCGGGCCGCTGCTGATCGCCTCGGAGAGCGCGTCGAGACCCGATTCGATGTCCGAGTCCGGCTGCTCGACGAGTCCGTCCGTGCAGAGCACCAGGGTCTCCCCGGGCACGAGGTCGAGCCGCGTCTCGGGGAACTCCTCGTCTCCGAAGACGGTCGCCAGCCCCAGCGGCAGGCCGCCGCGCAGCTTGGGCCGCCCGACCCGGCCGTCGGTGTGCCGGATCATCGGGCCCAGGTGCCCGGCCCGTACGGCCCGCAGCGTGCCGCTGCCCAGGTCCACCTGGGCGTACGTGCACGTGGCGAACCGGTTGGTGTCGAGGTCGGCGAGAAACCGGGAGGCCCGGGCGAGCACCGTCGACGGCGCGTGCCCCTCGCCGGCGTACGCGCGCAGGGCGATCCTCAGCTGCCCCATGATGGCCGCGGCGTGCGTGTCGTGGCCCTGGACGTCGCCCACCACGATCCCCACCCGGCCCCGCGGCAGCGCGATCACGTCGTACCAGTCGCCGCCGACCTGCCGCCCGCTCCAGGCGGCGTGGTAGCGCACGGCGATCTCGCCGCCGGTGATCTCCGGGATCCGGCGCGGCAGCATCGTCGCCTGGAGCCCGGTGGCGAGCTCCCGCTCCTCGTCGAAGAGGATCGCCCGCTGGAGCGACTGGGCGACGATCGCCGCGAGACCGAGCGCGAGGTTGCGCTCGTCGGGGTTGAACGCGGTGCGGCCCCGGTAGAACAGCGCCATCCCGCCGAGGGAGCGCGCCTGCGCCACCAGCGGCAGGTAGCAGGCGGCCTGGAACCGCAGCCGCTCCACGTAGGGGGCGAGCTCCGGGAAGTCGCGGCCGATCGACGGGAACGAGGAGACGAAGCGGGGCCGACCGCTCAGCACCGCCTCGGCCAGCGGGAGCCCCCGGTCGAGCCGGCGGGTGCGGAAGTCGTTCAGGGAGTCGAGCGATTCGCCGCTGAGCGCGATGACGTTGAGCGAGCCGTTCTCGACGAGGCCCAGCGCCAGCCCGTCCGCGCCGAGCCGGGCGAGCCCGCCGGGACCGGTCAGGGCGGCCGTGACGTCGTCCACGGTGACCGCCCGTGACAGCGCGTTCGTCGTCCGCTCGACGATGCTCGTCTGCCGCTCGCGCCGCCGCTCCAGCTCCTGGATGAAGGCGAAGTGGGTGACCTCCGCGGTGGTGTCCCGCACGACGCCCACGATCCGCCGGGCCCGCCCGCCGGGGGCGCGCATGATCCGTGCCTGCACGTGCGTCCAGTGGGGTGAACCGTCGTCCTGCGGGATCGGGAAGTGCGCGGTGTACGAGACGGAGCCGCTCTTCACGGCCTCGCGTACGACCCCCTCCAGCTTCACCCGCTCCTCGGGGGCGAGCCGCGTCACCAGGGTCACCGGGCGGCCGTCGTAGGCGGCCCGGGTCAGCCCGAAGACCGACAGCCCGGTGTCGTCGACATCGATGGTGCCCGTGTCGAGATCCCAGTCGAAGCTGCCGGTCCGATTCATGGCGAGCCACTCGGCGGGCCCGATCTCGCCGTTGCGCGCATGCCGGTCGTCATCGGTCATCACCCCCATTGTCGAACCCGCACCCCGCCGACGCCATGGCGGTGACACGGTGTGGCGCGAGTTCGCCGCGTCCGGCGGGACGGAAGGGACGGAGGGTGCCGACGGGGCTCAGGGGACCTCGGGCGCTCCGGAAGGCAGCCGGGATGCGACCGGGAGACGACGGGAGACGCCGGGGGACGCCGGGGGACGCCGGGGGACACGGGCCGTACGACGGACGCGGCCGGGCGGGTCGGTGCGGAAAGGCCGGCCGGGTCGGTGGCCGGTGCGCCGTGGCAGGCCGGCGGTGGGCGGTGGGCCGATGGCGGTGGTGGGCGGAGGGCGGAGCGCGGTGGCGGGCGGATGTGGGCGGAGGGCGAGCGGGCCTCGCATGCCGGCGCCTCACGCGACCCGGGCCCCGGAAACCCCGTGGGGCCGCCGCGCCCGGCGGGGCAGAATGTGGCGGTGCAGCCGCCCTACCGCGTTCTCGGTCCCAGTCAGGCGCTCCGTACCGGCGACGGTCCGACGGAGGTCGTCCTCGGGGGCGCCAGGCTCCGGGCGCTGTTCACCGCGCTCGCCGCGGCCGGCGGGCGCCCGGTCGGCCCGGACGCGCTGATCGGGCAGGTCTGGGACGACGGCGCCGCCCTCGGGCCGGACCGCACGGCCGCGCTCCAGGCCCTCGTCGGGCGGCTGCGCAAGGCGCTCGGCAGGGACGCGGTGCTCGCGGCCCCCGGCGGCGGGTACCGTCTGGCCGCCGGGCCCGACGACGTCGACCTCCACCGGTTCGAGCGGCTCGCCGCCGAGGGGGCCGCAGCCCTCGCCGAGGGGCGGCCGGAGGCGGCCGCCGGCCTGCTCGACGAGGCGCTGGGCCTGTGGCGCGGGCCCGCCCTCGCGGACCTGCCGGGCCGGGTGGGGGACCCGCTGGTCGTACGGCTCGACCGGCGCCGGGACCAGGCCCGCCGCGACCGGTTCGCCGCCGACCTCGCCCTGGGACGGGCGGTCGACGCCCTGCCCCGCCTCGTCGCCGTCGCCGCCGGGGCGCCGCTCGACGAGCCCCTCCAGGCCCTGCGGATCCGCGCCCTGCGCGCCGCCGGCCGGCCCGCCGAGGCCCTCACGGCGTACGAGGAGGTACGGGCGGCCCTCGCCGACCTCCTGGGCACCGACCCGGGCCCCGAGCTGCGGTCCCTGCACGCGGAGCTCCTCACGGAGGACCCCGCCGGACGACCGCCGCACGATCCCCCCGGCCCGGCGCGCGCCCTGCCGGCCAGGCTGACGTCCTTCATCGGCCGCGACGACGAGCTGCGGGCCCTCGCCGGACTGGGGGACGAGCGGCGGCTCGTCACCCTCACCGGCCCGGGCGGCGTGGGCAAGACCCGCCTCGCGCTGGAGGCGGCCGGGGGCCACGGCGGCCGGGTCCACCTCGCCGAACTGGCCTCCGTCCGCGACGGCGGCACCGTCGCCGCGGCCGTCCTCACCGCGCTCGGAGCCCGCGACACCCAGCTCTGGCACCGGCCCGCCGTCGCCGAACCGGCCGACCCGTACGCCTCGCTGGTCGAGCACTGCGCGGGCCGCCGGCTGCTGCTCGTCCTCGACAACTGCGAGCACGTGATCGACGTCGCCGCCGAGCTGGCCGAGGCGCTCCTCACGCGGTGTCCCGGCGTGACCGTCCTGGCGACCAGCCGGGAACCCCTGGGCGTGCCGGGCGAGACGGTGCGTCCGCTGGGGCCGCTTCCCGTGGCGGCCGCGCTGCGCCTGTTCGGGGAGCGCGGCGCCGCCGCCCGCCCCGGTTTCGCGGTGGAGGAGGACGCCGCGGCGGCGGAGGAGATCGTGCGGCGTCTGGACGGTCTCCCGCTGGCGATCGAACTGGCGGCGGCGCGGCTGCGGCTGCTGACGCCGCGCCAGGTCGCGGACCGGCTGGACGACCGGTTCCGGCTGCTGACGTCGGGCGCGCGGACGGTGCCGCCGCGTCAGCAGACGCTGCGGGCGGTGGTCGACTGGTCGTGGGACCTGCTGGACGCAGCGGAGCGCGCGGTGCTGCGGAGGATGTCGGTGTTCGCCGGCGGCAGCGACCTGGAGGCGGCGGAGGCCGTGTGCGGGGGCGGTGACGTCCCGGACGTGCTGGACGCGCTGGGGTCGCTGGTGGACAAGTCGCTGGTGGTGTCGGCGCCGGGGGAGAGCGGCATGCGCCACCGCCTCCTGGAGACGGTCGCGGAGTACGCCCGGGAGCGGCTGGACGAGGCGGGCGAGCGCGAGGCGACCGAACGGCGCCATATCGCCCACTACCGGGAGCTGGCCCGCCGCACCGACCCCGAGCTGCGGGGTGCGGGCCAGGTCGCCGCCCTCGCCCGCTTCGAGCGCGAGCACGACAACCTGCGGGGCGCCCTGCGGACGGCGGTGGCGCTCGGCGAGGAACAGGAGGGCCTCTGCCTCGTGCACTGCCTCAGCTGGTTCTGGCAGCTGCGCAACCACACGGCGGACGCGCGGACCTGGGCCGCCGAGGTCGCGGCGCTGGGGCCCGACCCGTTCCGGGAGCCCGTCCGCCCGGCCGCGCCGCTCGACGGCCGCTGCGTGGACGAGCCCCCGCCGTGGACCGGCGAGCGGCTCCGGGAGGCCCGGCGCGGCGGTCACCTCTACGCCCTCGCGACCCAGGGCGGGGAGGGCGCCACCGCGTTCGAACAGCCGGAGACCCGCGCCCGGCTGTCCGCGCTCGTCTCCGCGTACCGCCCCGGCCTGCCGCAGAACTGTCGGCAGCCCGGGACCATGTGGTTCTTCGCCCGGCTCATGACGGGCGAGCTGGGCACCCTCGACGAGACCCTGGCGCTCACCGTCGCCGCCTGCCGCGTCCACGGCACCGACTGGGACCTCGCCTTCTCCCTGCTCATGCGGGCCAAGCTCCTCGGCGAGGGCCCCGGGGACGCCGACGAGGCGCTCGCCCTCTTCGAGGCGGCCGAGGACTCCTGGGGCACCGCGGAGACGCTCTCCGCCCGGGGCGAGGCGTACGAGCGGGCCGGCCGGCTCGCCGAGGCCGCCGCCGACTACGCGCGCGCCGCGGACGCCGCCGCCCGGATCGGCGCCCGCTCCCAGGTCCCCGTCATCACCGCCCGCCTCGCGGCCGTACGGCTCCGGCTCCGGCCGGGGGGCGACGCGGCCTCCGAACGGCTCCTGGCCGAGGCCGCCGACGAGGCGGGCGCGTGGGGCGCCGAGGCCGCCGGCACCGGCCGGCTGCTGCTCGCCCAGCACTACGCCCACACCGGTCGCCTGCCGCTGGCCCACGCCCAGCTCGACCTCGTCGAGAGCGAGTTCGGCGACGTCACCCCGGCGCTCTTCTGGGGCCTCGTCGGCGGGGTGCGGGCCTGGCTCGACTGCCTGGAGGGCGCCTTCGGCACGGCCGTGGAACGCCTGGCCCGCGCCGTCGAGGACGTCGAGACGCTCGGCCACCTCGTCGCCCCCACCCTGATCGCCGCCCAGTTCGCCACCGCCGCCTGGGCCCGGGGCGGACGAGGCGCCCCCGCCGACGCCGAGACCGGAGCCCGCCTCCTCGGCGCCTACGACACGCTCGTCGGCACCGACAGCGCCGGCGGCTTCCGCCCCTTCACCGGCCCGACGGAGACCATGATCCGCACCCGGGCGGAGCAGGCCCTCCGCGCCGCCCTCGCCCCCGAGGCGTACGCCCGCCACCACGCGGCCGGCACCGCCCTGTCCCTGCGGAGCGCCGCCTCCCTCGTCCGGACCCCGAGGGAGACCCCCGATGCCTGACCACCACCCCTTCCGCGTCGCGACCCGCCGCGGGGACCTCCACCTGGTCTGGCGGGCCGGCGAGGGCGACGAGCCCGACGCCTTCGCCGTCGACGTCCGGCGCCGGCTCCTCGCCTTCCACTCCCTCGCCGCGCTCCGCGACCACTGCGCACGCGACGGCCTGCCCCTCGTCGAGGGCGAGGCGGCGACCCTCGACCTCGAAGCCGTCCGGAACGCCCTGGACGACCGCGGGACCGGCACCCTGCCGTCGGGGCTGCTGCTGGAGGCCTGGAACTTCTTCGAGGACCTCGCGGGCAGCGTCGCCACCGCCGCGGCCCTGCCCGTCCAGGGCGAGATCCACGGCCTCGCGTACGAGCGGTTCTTCGGGGGCGGGGACGGGGAGGTCTGGCCGGACGCCGAGGCCGAGGCGGCACGGGGGCTGCTCGATGCGGGCCTGGAGCTCTGGGCGGAGGCCGCCCGCGACGCCCTCGTACCCGACGCCCACCTGCTCACGCGCGCGACACGTGTCGGGCGGCCGCTCCCACCGCGCCGACGCGGACGGCCACCACCGCGCTGACGCCCCCCCCCGGCGCGGCCCCGGGGCCGGTCCCGGATGCGATCCGGGGTCCCGGACACGACAATGGCCAGTGCCGGAAGAAACGTAGGAGGCGGCATGAACGCAGAGCCCGACAAGACGTCCGCGGGGGACTTCCCGACGCCCGACCGGCTGCTGCACGCCGGGTCGGAGGGCGAGTTCACGGCGGAGGACCTGGTCCTCGCCTCAGGCCGTGACGTCAATCCGAAGAGCCTCGCCTGGGCGGAACGCCGCATGGCCGAGAAGGGGCGCGCCTCCATGGACGAGCTCCTGCCCTAGCCCGGCCACCCGCGAGCCTCCCCCGCGCATCCTCACGCGCACGCGTGGACCCGGGCGCGGCCCGGGCCCGCCCGTGACTCCCGCGGCGCCCTCGGCCCCGCGTCGGTTCCTCCCGGCGCGGGGCCGAGGGCCGTCCGGGACCGGGGGCCGTCCGGGACCGGGGCCGGCGGCCCCCGGGAACCCGGGGGAGCCGACCCGGCCACGCGGTTCGGGGGAGCACGAGGCGACCGGCGCACGGGCGACGGCCGGCGCCCCCGCCGACGGACCGCCGTGCCCCGAGCCTTCCGCATTTGTGAAACACGTTCTACCGTGGCCGCCGTCGCGCGTCGCACCACGCCCTGACGCGCGGCGCACCGAGGACGGCGCAGGACGCCGCCGCAGGACGCCGCCACGGGAGGCCCCGATGCACCTCGAGTACACGCCCGAGCAGAACCGCCTGCGCGCCGAACTCCGCGCGTACTTCGCCGAGCTGGTCCCGGACGACGTCCACACCCGTTACGCCGACCCGGCGGCCCAGAAGCGCTTCTACCGGGAGACCGTCCGCCGCCTCGGCACCGACGGCTGGCTCGGCGTGGGATGGCCCACCGAGTACGGGGGGCGGGGCCTCACGCCGATGGAGCAGTTCATCTTCTTCGACGAGGCGGCGCAGGCCGGAGTGCCGCTGCCGCTCATGGCCCTGAACACCGTCGGCCCGACGATCATGCGATACGGCACCGAGGAGCAGAAGGCGTACTTCCTGCCCCGCATCCTCTCCGGCGAGATCGACTTCGCGATCGGCTACAGCGAGCCCGACGCGGGCACCGACCTCGCCGCCCTCAAGACCCGCGCCGTGCGGGACGGCGACGAGGCGACGGGCCACTACACGGTCAACGGGCAGAAGATCTGGACCACGAACGGCGACACCGCCGACTGGGTCTGGCTCGCGGTACGCACCGACCCCGACGCCCCGCCCCACAAGGGCATCACCATGCTCCTCGTGCCGACGAGCGACCCCGGATACTCCTGCACCCTCATCAACACCCTCGCCTCCCACGACACCACCGCCAGCTACTACGACGACGTCCGCGTCCCCGCCTCCCGCCGCGTCGGCGAGGAGAACCGCGGCTGGCGGCTCATCACCAACCAGCTCAACCACGAGCGCGTCACCCTCGCCGCCCACGGCACCATGGCCATCCGCGCCCTCCACGACGTCCGGGGCTGGGCCGCCGCCACCCCCCTCGCCGACGGCCGCCGCGTCCTCGACCTCCCCTGGGTCCGCCGCACCCTCGCCCGCACCCACGCCCGCCTCGACGCCATGAAGCTGCTCAACTGGCAGATGGTCACCGCCGTCCAGCACGGCACCCTCACCCCCCAGGACGCCTCCGCCGTCAAGGTCTACGGCTCCGAGGCCCGCCGCGACGCCTACGCCGCCCTCATGGAGGTCGTCGCCGCCGCCGGAGCCCTCAAGGAAGGCTCCGCCGGCGCCGTCCTCCACGGCGAACTCGAACGCGGCTACCGCTCCGCCGTCATCTTCACCTTCGGCGGCGGCAACAACGAGATCCAGCGCGAGATCATCTCCTGGATCGGCCTGGGCATGCCCCGCGTCCGCCGTTAGGCCCCGCGGCCCGTCGGGTCGCGTCGGCCCGCACCGTATGGGTCCTCGGGGCACGCCCGGGGACCGAACGGCCCCTGTGCGAGGAGGCGCGGGGGAGGGAGCCTGACGGTGGCGTCCGCGGGACGAGGCCCGCGGACCTCCGGGGAAGGGGCTGTCATGAAGGCTCTCGTGTACCGGGGAACGGGCGGTGTCGCGTGGCAGGACGTGCCCGATCCCGCGGTGGAGGAGGCGGGGGACGCGATCGTCCGGGTCGACGCCGTGACGCTCTGCGGCACCGACCTGCACATCGTGAAGGGCGACGTGCCCGAGGTCGAGGCCGGCCGCGTGCTCGGCCACGAGGCGGTGGGCACCGTGGTCGAGGCCGGCGGCGACGTGCGCACGGTGCGGCCCGGCGACCGCGTCCTGATCTCCTGCATCTCCTCCTGCGGCCGCTGCGCGCCCTGCCGCGAGCGCCGCTACGGGCAGTGCCGGGGCGGAGGCGGCTGGATCCTCGGGCATCTGATCGACGGCACGCAGGCGGAGTACGTGCGCGTGCCCTTCGCCGACCTCTCCGTCCACCCGCTGCCCAGCGCCCTCGACAGCTTCGACGCCGTGCTCCTCGCGGACATCTTCCCCACCGCCTACGAGGTGGGCGTCCTCAACGGGGGCGTCCGGCCCGGCGACACGGTCGTCGTGGTCGGCGCCGGCCCCGTCGGTCTCGCGGCGGTCGTCACCGCCCGGCTGTACAGCCCCGGACGGATCATCGCCGTCGACCTGGCGGCCTCCCGGCTGGCGGCCGCCAGGCGGCTCGGTGCCGACGCCACCGCGACGGCGGACGAGGGACCGGAGCAGCTCGTGGCCGACCTCACCGACGGCCTCGGGGCCGACGTCGTCATGGAGGCCGTGGGCGTCCCGGAGACCTTCGAGATGTGCACGCGCATGGTCCGGGCGGGCGGCCGCGTCGCCAACATCGGCGTCCACGGCGCCCCGGCGACCCTCCACCTGGAAGACCTGTGGATCAAGGACGTCACCCTCACCACCGGGCTCGTCGACACCTTCTCCACGCCGATGCTGCTCCGCATGGCGGCGGCCGGCCGCCTCCCGGCCTCCGAGCTGGTCACCCACCGGTTCGGACTGGAGCGGATGGAGGAGGCGTACGACGTCTTCGGCCGCGCCGCCGAGACCGGGGCCGTCAAGGTCGCCCTGGGCTGACCCGCCCGCCGTGTCCCGCCCCCGCCCGCTGCCCCGACGGGTGCGCGACCGCCCCCGGCCGGGCGGCTCCGCAGGAACCGCCGGGTCATCCGGACCACCGTGAGGCGGGGGCCGAGGACGCGGTGCGTTTCCGACACGACCGGAGGTTCCGATGGGCCGGGGAGACACCGGAGCGGGGAGCGGCAGGCTGCCACGGCTCCGGCTCGACGAGCTCCTCGACGAGCTCCTGGTCCGCATCGACGAGGTGCGCGGCACGCGGGACCGCCTCCACGGCCTCCTCGAAGCGGTCATGTCCCTCGGCCGCGAACTCGACCTGCCCCAGGTGCTGCGGGGCATCGTCCGGGGCCGGCCCGCGGCTCGCCGCGCGAAGACGACGGCGTCAGCCCCGCTCGGCCTCGCGTTCGTGGGCCTGGGCGGCGATCACGGCGGCCTGCACCCGGCGTTCGACGCCGAGTTTGCCGAGGAGGCGGGAGATGTGGTTCTTGACCGTCTTCTCCGAGAGGTAGAGGCGCTGGGCGATCTGGCGGTTGGTGAGTCCTTCGCCGATCAGGTCCAGGACGGAGCGCTCGCGCGCGGACAGCGCGGCGAGACGTTCGTCCTCGGGAGGGTGGGCCGCCTCGGGGTTCCGGAGGGTGCGCATGAGGCGGGCGGTGGTGGCGGGGTCGAGCATCGACTGGCCCGTCGCCACCGTGCGGACCGCGGACACCAGGTCGGAGCCCTTGATCTGCTTGAGCACGTATCCGGCGGCGCCCGCCATGATCGCGTCGAGCAGGGCGTCCTCGTCGTCGAAGGACGTCAGCATGAGGCAGGCCACGTCCGGCATCCTGGACCGCAGCTCCCGGCACACGGCGATCCCGTCGCCGTCGGGCAGCCGGACGTCGAGGACGGCCACGTCGGGGCGCAGGGCGGGGCCCCGGGCCAGCGCCTGGTCCGCGGTCGCGGCCTCGCCGACCACCCGCATGTCGGGCTCGTCGTCGATCAGGTCGCGCAGGCCGCGGCGTACGACCTCGTGGTCGTCCACGAGGAAGACCCGGGTGGGCTCGACGGCCGGAATCTCGGTCATGGTGACCCCCGCTGGGCTCGACGGGTACCTGTCCGCCCCCACACAAGGATTGTCCGCCATGAGGCCGCTCCGCGGGCTGCCGAGCGCTCCCCGGCGGGCCCGCGGCCCACGGGGGAGGCGTACGCGCCCGCGTGGACCCGGTCAGCCGGGGCGGAAGCCGCCGGGACCGGCGGCGCGCTCCGTCAGCGGTACTCGCAGAGGTATGCCGTCTCGACGGCGACCTTGAGCCGGAACGTGCTGTCCCCGGGGACCTCGAAGCGCTCCCCGGCGGCGAAGGTCTCCCAGGCGGCCGCCTCGGGCAGCCTGACCGTCAGCGCGCCGCTGACCACGTGCATCGTCTCGGGGCTCGCGGTGCCGAACTCGTACTCCCCGGGGGCCATGACACCGATGGTCGCCCGGCCCTGCTCCTGGGTGAAGGCGATCGACTTGACCGTGCCGTCGAAGTACTCGTTGACCGTGAACATGGGGCGTCCTCGCGGGATCGGGAACGGGAGGCGGAATCCGGGGAATCCGGGGAAAAGGGGTGGTCTGGGCCTCGCGAACCGGCCACCGGCAGGGGAACCTTAACGTCGCGGGGGCGGCCCGCACGCCTCCGTCCCGGCCGGTCTCACGTGGTGGACGGAGCGGGCCGCCGCCGCACGGCGCGAGGCCCCTCCGCCCCCGCCCCGGCCGGTCCCGGCCGGCAGCCGGCGAGCGGCCCTTCACGAGTCCCCGCCGCCGTGCCGTCCGTGCCGGGACCGGCACCGCCGGCGCGTCCCGGCCGTCAGGTCGCCGGGCGTCCGCCGAAGGACCAGTCGTGCACCTCGACGTCGGCGTACCGGCCCGGGGAGCGGAGGACGGTGGCGGCCGCCGCCGCGTCCGCGGCGCGGACCAGGGCGGCCGTCCCCACCCAGGTGGTGCCGTCGTCGGCGAACAGCGGGCCGTAGGCGATCAGATCGCCGTCCTCGTCGGCCGGCGCGGCGAGGTCGGCCGGCTCGCCCTCGCCGAAGCCCAGGACCAGATAGCGGTTGCCGTCCTCGCGGCCGCCGGGGAACTCCCACATCGTGCGGCCCAGGGTGTTGTGCCAGCGGCGCAGCAGGACGTCCCGGTACACGCCCGCCTGGTAGTTGGGCTCGTCGAAGGCGAAGGCCCGGGCCGCGGCGACGTCGGGCAGGGTGACGAGGTGCACGCTCCCGGTGCACGCCTCGCCCGCGTCGTCGAACGTCGGCCCGCGCGCGATCAGCTCCTTCTCGAATCCGTCCATGTAGGCCCAGTGCGCCTCCAGGAGCGCCCCGCGCAGGGGCATCGATCCGGGCCGGTCACGGTGGTAGCAGAGGAAGTCCATGGGGTCAGCATCGGTGGTCCCGGGCGATCATGTCGACGGGATTGCGGCGCGGACGCGGGCTTCCCCCGTCGGGGTGGCGTGCCGCCGTCGGGGCGCGGCGGCGACGCGGGCCCCGGGGAGGGCGACGGCCCGGTTGGACGCGGTCAGCCGCCCCGCCGACACTGGAAGCGTCCCCGCGGCCCCTCCGGCCGGCGGAAGGAGCAGTCGTGTTCACCCTGCACATCGAGCATCCGATCACCGACTACGCCCTCTGGAAGACGGCGTTCGACCGGTTCGCCCCGGCGCGCCGGGACGCGGGCGTGCTCCGGTACGAGGTGCGCCGTCCCGTCGACGATCCGGCGTACATCGTGGTCGACCTGCACTTCGCCACGGCCGACGCGGCCGAGGCGTTCCTGGGCTTCCTGCGCACGCGCGTGTGGACCGACCCGGAACGGGCCCCGGCGCTCGTCGGAGCCCCCACGGCCCGCGTGCTGCGGACGGAGGACGAATCCGCACCGGTGACCGGCGACGGGGGCGCGGCGTAGCCTCGGGACATGAGGCAGGACGCCGGCGGCGGGCTCTTCGGGCCCGGTTCAGTGACGTGGCAGGTGCACAGCGACCCGGTGATGTGGATCGCGGGGGTGCGGGCCCTGTGGCTGCAGGCGCTGCACCCGGTGGCGGTCCGGGGGGTGATGATCAACAGCGGGTTCAGGGAGGACCCGTGGGGGCGGCTCATGCGGACGGCGGGGTTCGTGGGGACGCTGAGCTACGGGACGGTGCAGGACGCGGAGCGGGCGGGCGCGCGGGTGCGCAGGATCCACCGGCTGCTCGGTGTGGACGATCCCGAACTGCTGCTCTGGGTGCACTGCGCGGAGACCGACTCGTACCTGGCGGTGGCCCGGCGCTCGGGGCTGCCGCTGACCGACGCGCAGGCGGACCGGTACGTGGACGAGCACCGGACGTCGGCCCGGATGGTGGGGCTCGACCCCGCGGGCGTGCCGGCCTCGGCCGCCGGACTCGCGGCCTACTTCGAGACGGTGCGGCCCGGGCTGGCCGCCGGACCGGACGCGCGGACCGTCGAGGAGTTCCTCCGCCGGCCCCCGGTCAAACCCGTGCTGGTCCCGGCGCGCGAGGTGATCTGGCGGCGCGTCGCCGCACTCGCCTACGACACGCTGCCCCCGTACGCCCACGCGCTCTACGGCCGGCCCGCGCCGCCCGAGGAGACGGTGACGCACCGGCTCGTGGCGACGGCGAACCTCCTGCGCTGCGTCCCCGCGCGCGTGCGGTGGCGCCTGCCGCCCCGGCACGTCCTGCGGGCCGTCGAGCGGCTGGGGCCGCGGACGCGCCCCGACCCTTACGCGTACCTGGGTCCGGACACGTACCCCGCCCCGTACCCACTGTCGGAACCGGCGTCCATACTGGAGACGCCGAGTGCGGCGAACGGAAGCGACGGGGGCGGCGGCACACGATGGGGGACTCGAGACTGATCCAGGGCCGGTACCGGCTCCACGAGGTCATCGGGCGCGGCGGCATGGGCGAGGTGTGGCGCGCCACCGACGAGGCGCTCGGGCGCGGCGTCGCCGTGAAGTGCCTCAAGCCGCTCGGCCCGCAGCAGGACCCGGACGTCCTGCGGGTGGTGCGCGAGCGGTTCCGGCGCGAGGCGCGGGTGGCCGCGGCGCTCCAGCACCGGGGCATCACCGTCGTGCACGACTTCGGCGAGTACGACGGCGTGCTGTTCCTCGTGATGGAACTCCTGGAGGGGAACAACCTCAGCCAGCTGCTCACGGCCAACGCCCAGCGGCCCCTCCCCGTCCAGGACGTCGTCGAGATCGCCGACCAGGTCGCCGACGCCCTGGCGTACACGCACGGCCAGGGGATCGTGCACCGCGACCTGAAGCCCGCGAACATCATGCGGCTGCGCGACGGGACGGTGAAGATCTGCGACTTCGGCATAGCGCGCCTCGGCGCGGACATGGGCTTCACCTCGAAGCTGACCGGCACCGGCATCGCGATGGGCACGCCGCACTACATGTCGCCCGAGCAGATCGGCGGCAGCGAGGTCGACCACCGCAGCGACCTCTACTCGCTGGGCTGCGTGCTGTACGAGCTGGCCACGGGCGCCCCGCCGTTCGACCTGGGCGACTCCTGGGCGATCCTCATCGGCCACCGGGACACCGTCCCGCGGCCCCCGCGCGCGATCCGCGCCGAGCTGCCGCCGTTCTTCGACCGGATCGTCGTCAGCCTGCTCGCCAAGGTCCCCGAGGAGCGGCCGTCCCACGCGGGCGACCTGCGCCGCCGGATCGCCGTGGGCCGGGTGACGCCCGTCCAGGGGACCGGCACCGCGCCGGGTCCCTCCGGCGGCCGGCCCGCCGACACCGCCCCCTACCCGGTCCCGGGACACCCGCCCGTCGCCCCACCGGTGCCCCCGCCCCTCGCGGCCCCCGCGCCCGCGTGGGCCCGGGCCATCGGCGCCGGACACCGCCCGTCGGCCGAGGCCGGCGCCGGGCCGCGCCCGCCCGCCCACGACCCGGCCGCCGCCGTGCTGACCACGGAGTGGACCACCGGCGGCCACCCGCCGCGGGGCCCCGGCGCCGCGGCCCCCGCGTTCCCGCCGGCGACCGCCGCGCCCGCGCCCTCGGCGGAGCTGGTCGCGGTGCTCGCCGGCCGCTACCGCGCGGGGAGGGGCCTCGGGCGGCTCGGCCGCTGGCAGGAGGCCGAGACCGTGCACCGGTCGGTCGCCGACGACCGCGCGCGGGCCCTCGGCGATGAGCACCCCGACACCCTGGCCAGCCGCTACGAGGTCGGCTTCGCCCTCGCCCGGCTCGGCCGCGCCGCCGAGGCGCTGGAGGTCTTCGGCCGCGTCGCCGAGGCACGCGCGCGCGTGCTCGGCGAGGACCACGCCGACACGCTGGCGGCGCGCCAGGAGCGGGCCTACGCGCTGGGCCGCCTCGGCCGCCACCCCGAGGCGTACGAGCTGTACGCGCTGGTGCTCGCGGCCCGGGAGCGGACCGTGGGCCCCGACCACCCCGACACCCTGCGCTGCCGTCACAACCTGGCCTTCACGCTCGGCCGTCTGGGCCGCCTGGAGGAGTCGTACCGCACGGCGCACGAGGTCGCCGAGGCGCGGGCCCGGCTGCTCGGCGAGGACCACCCCGACACCCTGGTGACCCGTCAGGAGGTGGCGTACACCCTGGGGAAGCTGGGGCGCGGACAGGAGGCGCTCACCGAGTACCGCGCCGTCGCCGACGCCCGTGCCACCGCCCTCGGCCCCGACCACCCCGACACCCTCGCCGCCCGCTACGAGACCGGGGTCTTCCTCGGCCGGCTCGGCCAGGCCGCGGACGCCCTCGACGTGTGCCGCGACCTCGTGGCCGCCCGGACGCGCGCGCAGGGCCCCGACGCACCCGAGACCCTCCGCGTCCGGCACGCCCTCGCCGTGAACCTCGGCCGGCTCGGCCGCTGGGAGGAGTCGCTCGCCGAGTCCGAGGCGGTGCACGCGGCCCGGGCCGGCGCCTTGGGCGACACTCACCCGGACACCCTCCTGAGCCGCCGCGAGGCCGCCGTCGCCCTGGGACGCCTCGGCCGCTGGGACGAGGCCCTGGAGGCGCACCGCGCGATCGGCGCCGCCCGCACCCGGCTCCTGGGCCCCGCCCACCCCGACACCCTCGCCGCCCTCGACGACGAGGCCCACTGTCTGGAGCGCCTCGGCCGCCACGCCGAAGCCGCCGACCTGCACCTCAGAGCGGCCACCGCACCCCCGGCCTGACCCCGTGGAGCGACGGGGGCGGCCCGCGTCGTCCGCGCCCCGGCCGCCACACGGGTCCCGCCCGGCACGCGCTCTTCCCCGCCCGCCGGTGCCGTGTGAGCATGAGCCATGACCGCCCTCGACGCCGCTCACGGCACCCCGGCCGCCTCCCGTTCGTACGACGCCGTCATCGTCGGCGCCGGCCACAACGGCCTCGTCGCCGCCGCCTACCTGGCCCGTGCGGGGCGCAGCGTCCTCGTCCTGGAGCGGCTGGGCTCCACCGGCGGGGCCGCCGTCTCGACGCGGCCGTTCGCCGGGGTCGACGCCCGGCTGTCGCGCTACTCGTACCTGGTCTCCCTGCTGCCGGACAAGATCGTGCGCGAGCTGGGACTGCGGTTCGCGGTGCGGAAGCGGTCCATCTCGTCGTACACCCCGAAGGGCGACGGGGGACTGCTCGTCGGCGGCGGAGCCGACCGGACGCGCGCCTCGTTCGCGGCGCTCACCGGTTCCGACCGGGAGTACGGGGCGTGGGAGGCGTTCTACGCCCGGACCGCCCGGGCCGCCCGCCGCATCTTCCCCACGCTGACCGAGCCGCTCCCCACCCGGGACGCCCTGCGGGCCCGGCTCGACGACGCCGGGACGTGGCGGATGCTCTTCGAGGAACCCCTCGGCGTCGCCGTCGAGCGGGACTTCGACGACGACCTGGTGCGCGGGGTCGTCCTCACCGACGCCCTCATCGGCACCTTCGCCGACGCCCACGACCCGACGCTGCTGCAGAACCGCTGCTTCCTCTACCACGTCATCGGCGGCGGGACCGGGGACTGGGACGTCCCCGTCGGCGGCATGGGCGCCCTCACCGACGCCCTCGCCGACGCGGCCCGCGCCGCCGGGGCCACGATCGTCACGGGCCACGAGGCCACCGGGATCGAGACCGACGGGCGCCGCGCCGCGGTCGCCTACCGCACCGCGGACGGCGAGGGCGTGGTCGAGGCGGAGCACGTCCTCGTCAACGCCTCCCCGAGGGAGCTCGCGGCGCTGCTGGGCGAGACGGCCCCGCCCGCCCCCGAGGGCGCGCAGCTCAAGGTCAACATGCTGCTGACCCGGCTGCCCCGGCTGCGCGACCGCTCCGTCGACCCGCGGGAGGCGTTCGCCGGTACCTTCCACATCGCGGAGGGGTACGGGCAGCTGGCCGCCGCCCACGCCGAGGCCACCGCCGGGAGGCTGCCGAGCGCCCCGCCCTCCGAGATCTACTGCCACTCGCTCACCGACCCGTCGATCCTGGGCCCCGGCCTGGCTGCCCGGGGGTACCAGACCCTGACGCTCTTCGGCCTGCACACCCCCGCTCGTCTCTTCGCGGCCGACAACGACGGCGCCCGCGCGGCCCTCCTCAAGGCGACGCTCGGTCAGCTCGACGCGTACCTGGACGAGCCGATCGAGGACTGCCTCGCCCTGGACGCGGACGGCAGGCCCTGCATCGAGGCGAAGACCCCGCTGGACCTCGAACGCGACCTGCGCCTGCCCGGCGGCCACATCTTCCACCGCGACCTCTCCTTCCCGTACGCCCAGGAGGGCGCCGGCCGCTGGGGCGTCGAGACCGGGCACGCCAACGTGCTGCTCTGCGGGGCGGGCGCGGTCCGCGGCGGCGGGGTGAGCGGCATCCCCGGCCACAACGCGGCCATGGCGGTCCTCGGCCACTGACCCGACCCCGAGCGGACCGGAGCCGGCCGGACGACGACCGGCAGAACGACGACCGAGCGGACGACGACCGAGCGGACCGGAGCCGACCGGCCGGTCGACGAGCGAGCGGACCGGAGCCGAGCGGTGGACGCCCGAGCGGACGACAGCGGGGCGGACGACCGCGGGCGGACCGTGCCGTGCCACGGCGGTCGCCGGCCCGGCCCCCGCCGTTCGGCCGAGTCGCGTCGCCCCGTCCCCTCCCGCGGTGTGAAGCTGATCTGCGAGCGCGCTTAAGAAATCCTCGATGGACCACGGGCGCTCCGTACGGAAGATTCTCTTCCAGGGATCTTGGGCACGCAGCCGTGCCCTTCCCCGCACATCACAGGACACGCACGTCGGGAGCCGTTGCATTGAAGGCGCTGGTCAAGCTGAAGGCGGAGCCGGGACTCTGGCTCACGGACGTGCCCGAGCCGGAGACCGGCCCCGGAGACGTACTCATCAGGGTCAAGCGGACCGGTATCTGCGGTACCGACCTGCACATCCGCTCCTGGGACGGCTGGGCGCAGAAGACGATCGCCACGCCGCTGACGATCGGCCACGAGTTCGTCGGCGAGGTCGTCTCCGTCGGCCGTGACGTCTCCGACATCGCCGTCGGTGACCTGGTCAGCGGCGAGGGCCACCTCGTCTGCGGCAAGTGCCGCAACTGTCTCGCCGGCCGCCGTCACCTCTGCCGCGCGACGATCGGCCTCGGTGTCGGCCGGGACGGCGCCTTCGCCGAGTACGTGGCGCTGCCCGCCTCCAACGTCTGGGTCCACCGCGTCCCCGTCGACCTGGACGTCGCCGCGATCTTCGACCCCTTCGGCAACGCCGTGCACACCGCGCTCTCCTTCCCGCTCGTCGGCGAGGACGTCCTCGTGACCGGCGCGGGTCCGATCGGCATCATGGCCGCCGCCGTCGCCAAGCACGCCGGCGCCCGCAACGTCGTCATCACCGACGTCAGCGAGGAGCGCCTCGCCCTGGCCCGCAAGACGGGCGTCTCCCTCGCCCTCAACGTCGCCGAGCACACCATCGCCGACGGTCAGCGCACCCTCGGGCTGAAGGAGGGCTTCGACGTCGGCCTGGAGATGTCCGGCAACCCGCACGCGATGCGCGACATGGTCGCCAACATGACCAACGGCGGCAAGATCGCCATGCTCGGCCTGCCCGCCGAGGACTTCGCCGTCGACTGGGCGAAGATCGTCACCTCCATGATCACGGTCAAGGGCATCTACGGACGCGAGATGTTCGAGACCTGGTACGCCATGTCGGTGCTCCTGGAGGCGGGCCTCGACCTCAGCCCCGTCATCACCGGCCGGTACGACTACACGGACTTCGAGGCCGCCTTCGACGACGCGGCCTCCGGCAAGAGCGGCAAGATCATCCTCGACTGGACTGCGGGAGCCTGACCCATGTTCGATTCCGTACGCGACGACATCCGCGCCACCCTCGAAGAGATCCGCGAGGCCGGGCTCCACAAGCCCGAGCGCGTCATCGGCACCCCGCAGTCGGCCACCGTCGCCGTCACCTCGGGTGGCCGCCCGGGCGAGGTCCTGAACTTCTGCGCCAACAACTACCTCGGCCTCGCCGACAACCCCGAGATCGTGGCCGCCGCCCACGAGGCCCTCGACCGCTGGGGCTACGGCATGGCGTCCGTCCGCTTCATCTGCGGCACGCAGGAGGTCCACAAGGAGCTGGAGGCGCGCCTGTCCTCCTTCCTCGGCCAGGAGGACACGATCCTCTACTCCTCGTGCTTCGACGCCAACGGCGGAGTCTTCGAGACGATCCTCGGCCCGGAGGACGCGGTCATCTCCGACGCCCTCAACCACGCGTCGATCATCGACGGCATCCGCCTCTGCAAGGCCCGCCGCTTCCGCTACGCCAACCGCGACATGGCCGACCTGGAGCAGCAGCTGAAGGAGGCCGCGGAGGGCGGAGCCCGGCGCAAGCTCATCGTCACCGACGGCGTCTTCTCCATGGACGGCTACGTCGCCCCGCTCGCCGAGATCTGCGACCTGGCCGAGCGCTACGACGCCATGGTCATGGTCGACGACTCGCACGCGGTCGGCTTCGTCGGTCCCGGCGGCCGCGGCACCCCCGAGCTGCACGGCGTCATGGACCGCGTCGACATCATCACCGGCACCCTGGGCAAGGCCCTCGGCGGCGCCTCCGGCGGCTACGTCGCCGCCCGCGCCGAGATCGTCGCCCTGCTGCGCCAGCGCTCGCGCCCGTACCTCTTCTCCAACACCCTCGCCCCGGTCATCGCCGCCGCCTCCCTCAAGGTCCTCGACCTGCTGGAGTCCGCGGGAGACCTGCGCGAGCGGCTCAACGCCAACACGGCGCTCTTCCGCTCCCGGATGACCGAGGAGGGTTTCGACATCCTCCCCGGCGACCACGCCATCGCGCCCGTCATGATCGGCGACGCGGCCGTCGCCGGCCGGATGGCCGAGCTGCTCCTGGAGCGCGGCGTGTACGTGATCGGCTTCTCGTACCCCGTCGTGCCGCAGGGTCAGGCCCGCATCCGCGTGCAGCTCTCCGCCGCGCACTCCACGGAGGACGTGAACCGGGCCGTCGACGCCTTCGTCGAGGCCCGCGCCGCCCTCGACGCCTGACGGCGTGAGCAGGGCTCCGGCCCTGCGAGACTAGGAGCATGATCGAAGCGCGGCGGTTGCACATCCTCCGAGCGGTGGCCGACCACCGCACGGTGACGGCGGCGGCCGCCGCGCTGTATCTCACCCCCTCCGCCGTCTCCCAGCAGCTCGCCGCCCTGGAGCAGGAGACCGGCCACCGGCTCGTCGAGCGCAGCGCCCGGGGCGCCCGGCTCACGCCGGCCGGGGAGATCCTGCTGAGCCACGCCAACGCGGTCCTCGCCCAGCTGGAGCGCGCCGAGTCCGAACTCGCCGCGTACGGCTCCGGCGAGGCCGGCACGGTCACCGTCGCCGCCTTCGCGACCGGCATCGGGCTCGTGGTGGCCCCGGCCATCACGGCACTCGCCCGCACCGCGCCCGGGATCCGGGTCCGGGTGCGGGACGCCGAGGGCGACGAGAGCCTGCTGATGGTCCTCGACCGGCAGGTCGACGTGGCGGTCGCCGTCGAGTACCGGGGCGCTCCCGGCGAGGACGACGCCCGCCTCACCCGCGTCCCCCTCTACGCCGAGCCGTTCGACGCCGTGCTGCCGCCCGGCCATCCGCTGGCGGCCGGCGGGCGGGTCGCGCTCGCCGACCTCGCGAAGGACGCCTGGATCGGGCAGTCCGTCGGCAACCCCTGTCGCGACGTGACGGTCCTGGCCTGCGAGTACGCCGGTTTCGCCCCGCGTCTGGAGCACGCCTCCGACGACTTCCGCGCCGTCGTGGCCCTCGCGGCGGCCGCCGCCGGTGTGGCGCTGGTCCCGCGTTCCGCCCTGCGCGGCATGGAGCTCACCGGAGTGGAGGTCCGCCCGGTCGACGGAGTCGCGCCGACCCGCCGGGTGTTCGCCGCCGTCCGGCGCGGTGCGGAGGAGCACCCCCTGATCAGTCCGGTCCTCGCGGCGCTCGGCGACGCGGCCGGCCCCGTCGGCTGACGGCAGACTTCCGGACGATCACGTCCTCGTGCAGATGCTCCAATCTCGAACATTTCTCTGATATGCGCAGGTGGGCGGGTTGTGCAAGCTTGTACGGCCCGTCGGCCGGGCGCGCCGAAGGCCCGTCCCGCCGGGTCCCGCACCCCGTTTCAGCTCCCCGAACGACCAATCGGTCGGGCCCGTCGGATGTATACGGCCGGAAACCGGCGACGGATGTGCGATCACTCTTCGCGTCGACAAGACTCCCCTCCGCAGCCGATCGGCTCGCAACCCCCGTTCCACCCACGCGAAGGGACACCCCCGTGCGTTACGTCCGTACTGTCGGCGCCACCGCGCTCGCCACGGCCACCGGCCTCACCCTCATCGCCACCGCGATCACCGGCACCGCCGAGGCCGCTCCGGCGAGCCTCTACCCGCCGTCGGCGCTCGTCCTGACCCTCGGCGAGGGCGACGGCCCCGGCACGGCCAGGATCGTCCGCGCGGTCACCCTGAGCTGCGCCCCCACCGCAGGCGGAACCCACCCCAGCCCCGCGTCCGCGTGCGCCGAACTGGCCGCGACCGGCGGCGACCTGGGCGCCCTGACGATCGCGCCGGGCGACCGCCCCTGTACGCGCGAGTGGGCCCCGGTCACGGTCACCGGCGACGGCGTCTGGCAGGGCAAGCGGGTCTCGTGGTCGGCCACGTACGGCAACGCCTGTCAGCTGCGCGCCCGCACGGCGTCGGTGGCGGCCCTCACCTTCTGACGCCTCCCGACGCCGCGACGCGCGGCCGAGCCGCCCTGGGCGGTTCGCCTCACGGCAAGACGGCCGGGGTCCCTCGCGGGCCCCGGCCGTTCCGCGTGCGGGGGCTGCCGCGCCGCCCCGCCACCCGGCTGTCGGGGAGGCCAGGGCCGGACGGGGCCGCCGGACCGCCGGTACCGCCCGGCGAGGCCACCGGCGCGGGCTCAGTCCGCCGACCGCTCCCAGCCGCGGGCCTCGATCCGCGCGCCGTCCGCGGGGCGCGCCTCGTCGAACAGCGTCCGCCCCGCGGCGTCGAGGAGCCGCAGCCCGTCCACGTACACGCCCCGGCCGACATGGCGCCGGTCCGTGGTGTACCGCCAGCGCAGCAGCGGGTGCGCGGCGGGCAGGGGAGCGGCGACGGTGTGCCAGCGGCGGCCGGACCAGCCGTCGACCGAGCCGGCCGGGTGCGCGAGGTCCCCGTCGGTCGTGAAGGGGACGGGGCGCCAGGTGCCGCCGCCGTCGGCCGAGGCTTCCAGGACGACGGGGTCGGTCCCCGGCTCGGTGTCCCACCAGAGCGCGCACCGCAGCAGGGCGGCCGCCGGTGTGGGGGGCAACGTCAGCGTCGCGGTGCTGTCGCTCGCCATTCCGGCGAACCAGGGGGGCCGCCCGTGGCCCGGCCGGGTCGGCGCCCCGGGAGCGCCGCCGCTCCGCTCCCGGCGCACCGGCACCGCCCGCGCCAGGGCGTCGGCGGCGGCGACGCGGGGCGCGGAGCCGGAGCGCCAGGACCGGACGGGGTGCACGGAGTTGCCGAGGACGATCAGGAAGGAGTCGGTCGTCGGGTCCAGGACGACGCTGGTGCCGGTGAAACCGGTGTGGCCGGCGGTGTGCGGGGTGGCCATCGCCCCCATGTACCAGTGCTGGTGGAGCTCGAAGCCGAGGCCGTGCGCGTCGCCGGGGAAGGCGGTGTTGAAGTCGGTGAACATCAGCTCGACGGAGGCGGGGGAGAGGATGCGGGCGCTGCCGTACGCCCCGCCGTTGAGGAGGGTGCGGGCCAGGACGGCGAGGTCCCAGGCGCGGGAGAAGATCCCGGCGTGGCCGGCGACCCCGCCGAGGCCGTGGGCGTTCTCGTCGTGGACCTCGCCGTGGACCATCCCCCGGTCGAGGCCGGACCAGGGGGGCCGGGCGTCCTCGGTGGCGGCGATCCCCGGGCGCCACGAGAGCGGCGGGTTGAACCGCGTGCGGTGCATCCCGAGCGGAGCGGTGATCTCGTCGTGGAGCAGGGTGTCCAGACCACGAGCGGTGATCCGCTCCAGGATCACCTGGAGCGCGACGAGGTTCAGATCGGAGTAGAGGTACGCGGACCCCGGGAGGTGCGCGGGCCGCTCGTCCCACACCAGCCGCAGCATCGCCTCCCGCGTCGGCTCCCGGTAGAGGGGGATCCAGGAGCGGAGCCCCGAGGTGTGGGTGAGCAGCTGACGGACCGTGACGTCCTGCTTGCCGCCGCCCCCGAACTCGGGGAGGTACGCGCTGACCCGCTCCTCCAGCTCCAGGGCCCCGCGCTCGATCTGCTGCACCGCCAGGATCGAGGTGAAGAGCTTGGTCACCGACGCCAGGTCGAAGACCGTGTCCTCGGTCATGGGGACCCGCCGGTCGGGCGGCAGCTCGACGCCGGTGTCCGTCCGCTCGTCGTACGCCGCGTACCGCACCGCCGATCCGATCGCCCGGTGCAGGGCGACGGTCCCGCCGCGCCCGGCGAGCAGCACGGCGCCCGCGTACCAGGGATGGACGGGCGAGGGGCCGAGGAAGGTCTCGGCCTCCGCCACCAGCCGGTCCAGATGCGGGGCGAGCAGCCCCGCCCGCCCGGCCGCACCGCGTCGCAGCGTGGTCCGCCGGGCCGCCGTGAAGCGACCGGCCCGGTCGGCGGCCCCGTCACCGCCGCCGGCCGTGGCGCCGGCCCCCCGCTCCGGGGACGCCCCCGCCCCCGGCACCGTGCCGATCATCACCGCACCTCCGAGGGCCAGTACGCCGCCGCCGAACGCGCGCCGGCTCGGACCCCTGTCCTTCGTCCCGTCGTCCGTCATGCCCACCCTCTCCCACGGAGGGCCGCGGTGAAACTCCGGCGTGCCGTCCGCAAAGAATCTGACGATGCATCAGAAAAAGTCTTCCCTCCGCCGGACCGCTGCGGCATCCTGCCGCCCATGAAGACGGAGCTGAGTCGCACCCTGGGGATCGAGCACGCCATCTTCGGCTTCACGCCCTTCCCCGCGGTGGCCGCCGCACTCACGAGAGCGGGCGGGTTCGGCGTCCTCGGCGCGGTCCGCTACACCGCGCCCGACGACCTCGCCCGCGACCTCGACTGGATGCAGGAGCACACCGACGGCCTGCCCTACGGCCTCGACGTCGTGATGCCGGCCAAGAAGGTCGAAGGGGTCACCGAGGCCGAGGTCGAGGCCATGATCCCCGAGGAGCACCGGGCGTTCGTCCGCGCCACGCTCGCCCGGCACGGCGTCCCCGAACTCGCCGAGGGCGAGGCCTCCGGCTGGCGGATCACCGGCTGGATGGAGCAGGTCGCCCGCAGCCAGCTGGACGTCGCCTTCGACTACCCCATCCGGCTCCTCGCCAACGCCCTCGGATCCCCGCCGCCCGACGTCGTCGCCCGCGCCCATGACCACGGCGTCCTCGTCGCCGCCCTGGCCGGCAGCGCCCGCCACGCCCGCCGCCACGCCGAGGCCGGCATCGACGTCGTCGTCGCGCAGGGATACGAGGCGGGCGGCCACACCGGCGAGATCGCCTCCATGGTCCTCACGCCCGAGGTCGTCGACGCCGTCGCCCCGCTGCCCGTCCTGGCGGCCGGCGGCATCGGCAGCGGCGAACAGATCGCCGCCGGGCTCGCCCTCGGCGCCCAGGGCGTCTGGCTCGGATCGATCTGGCTCACCACCACCGAGGCGGAGCTGCACTCCCGCGCCCTCACCGACAAGCTCCTCGCGGCCGGTTCCGGCGACACCGTCCGCTCCCGCGCCCTCACCGGCAAGCCCGCCCGCCAGCTCCGCACCGAATGGACCGACGCCTGGGACGACCCGGCGGGCCCGGGCACCCTGCCCATGCCGCTCCAGGGACTCCTGGTCGCCGAGGCCGTCTCCCGCATCCAGCGCCACGAGGTCGAACCCCTCCTCGGCACCCCCGTCGGACAGATCGTCGGCCGGATGAACTCCGAGCGCAGCGTCCGGCAGGTCGTCGACGACCTCACCCGCGGCTTCGAGCAGGCCGTCGACCGCATCAACCGCATCGCCGGAAGGAGCGCCCAGTGAGCACCGGACCCACCGGATTCTGGTCCCAGGCCGCCGCCGAGCCCGAGCGCACGGTCCTCGTCGCGCCCGACGGCGAGGAGTGGAGCGCCGGCCGTCTGCACGCCGAGGCCAACCGCCTCGTCCACGGGCTGCGCGCCGCCGGCCTGGAACGCGGCGACGCCTTCGCCGTCGTGCTGCCCAACGGCCCCGAGTTCTTCGCCGCCCACCTGGCCGCCACCCAGGCCGGCCTCTACCTCGTCCCCGTCAACCACCACTTCGTGGGCCCCGAGATCGCCTGGATCCTCGCCGACTCCGGTGCCAAGGTCCTCCTCGCGCACGAGCGGTTCGCCGAGACGGTCACCCTCGCCGCCGACGAGGCCGGACTGGCCGCCTCCCACCGGTACGCGGTGGGCGCGGTCCCCGGCTTCCGCCCGTACGCCGCGCTCCTCGACGGCCAGGACGACGCCGCGCCCGCCGACCGCACCCTCGGCTGGGTCATGAACTACACCTCCGGCACCACCGGACGGCCCCGCGGCATCCGCCGCCCCCTCCCCGGGAAGCTCCCCGAGGAGACCCCTCTCGGAGGCTTCCTCGGCATCTTCGGCATCCGGCCGGCCGACGGCAACGTCCATCTCGTCTGCTCGCCGCTCTACCACACCGCCGTCCTCCAGTTCGCCGCGGCCGCCCTGCACATCGGCCACCCCCTCGTCCTCATGGACCGCTGGGCGCCGGAGGAGATGCTCCGTCTGATCGACCGGTACGCCTGCACCCACACCCACATGGTGCCCACCCAGTTCCACCGCCTCCTCGCCCTTCCCGGCGACGTCCGGGAGCGGTACGACGTCTCCTCGATGCGCCACGCCATCCACGGTGCCGCGCCCTGCCCGGAGCACGTCAAGCGCGGGATGATCGACTGGTGGGGCCGGTGCGTCGAGGAGTACTACGCGGCCAGCGAGGGCGGCGGGGCCTTCGCCACCGCCGAGGAGTGGCTGAAGAGGCCCGGCACGGTCGGCCGGGCCTGGCCCATCAGCGAACTCGCCGTCCTCGACGACGACGGCGAGCGGCTGCCGCCCGGCGAACTCGGCACCGTCTACCTGAAGATGAACACCGGGGGCTTCCGCTACCACAAGGACGAGGCCAAGACCGCGAAGAACCGGATCGGCGACTTCTTCACCGTCGGCGACCTCGGCGTCCTGGACGAGGACGGCTACCTCTACCTCCGCGACCGCAAGATCGACATGATCATCTCCGGCGGGGTCAACATCTACCCCGCCGAGATCGAGGCGGCGCTCCTCGCCCACCCCGCCGTCGCCGACGCCGCCGCGTTCGGCATCCCGCACGCCGACTGGGGCGAGGAGGTCAAGGCCGTCGTCGAGCCGGCCGAGGGGCACGAGGCCGGGCCGGCCCTCGCGGAGGCGGTCCTCGCCCACTGTGCCGAGCGCCTCGCCGGCTTCAAGCGCCCGAAGTCCGTCGACTTCATCGCCGTCATGCCCCGCGACCCCAACGGCAAGCTCTACAAGCGCCGGCTCCGCGACCCGTACTGGGAGGGCCACGAACGCCCGCTCTGACCGCCTCCGGCCGCTCGCCCGCGGGAAGAGGACCGGCCCGTCCCGGCCCGTCCCGGCCGGTCCGGGACGGCGTGCGACGGCGATCGGCCGAGGGGACGCAGGGGGCGACGGATGGAGGTGCACCGGGAGCGGCTGCCCCTCAGGCTCCGGGGTCCAGCAGCGGGAGCAGCCGGGACTCCTCGTGGGCGAAGTGCTCCTCCAGCCGGGCGGCGAGGCGGTCGACCTCGGCGCGCAGCACGGCCGGGGTGGCGCCGGAGGCGAGGAGGGCCTCCAGCTCGCCGACCGTGCGGGCGACCGCGCGGTGCTCGCGGCGCATGCGGTCCAGCGAGTCGGCGAGCTCGGGGAACCGGTGCTCCAGAAGGCCGAAGACGGAGTCCTCGTTGTGGTGGTGGGCCTGGAGCGCGCCGCACAGGGTGAGGCAGTGGCGCGCGAGTCGCCCCCCGAGGGTCGGTGCGTGCTCCAGGCCGTCGCGCAGGGCGGCGAGTTCGGCGCGGAGTCCGTCGTGCACCGTGACCAGGTGGGCGGCGACGGCCCGCAGGCGGGCCGGGTCGGCGAGGTCCGTGCGATACAGGGCGACCACGGGGATGAGGCGGACCGTGCCGGCCTGGTAGGCGGCGAACGAGGGGTCCCGGGCGCACTGTTCCGCGAAGAGCCGGTCGCGCTCCTCGCCCTCCGTCACCACTGCCGTCGCCGGGAACCGCTCCACGGTGCCCTCGGGGGTGCCGATTTCCACGTCCACCCGCGCGTCGGCCCGGAGGTTGTGGAACCAGGCGGGGTGGTGCGGCCCGCCGGCGTCGGACGCGTAGACGAGGAGCCTGGAGCCGTCGCGCGTGAACACGGCGGGGGTGGTGTGCGCCCGCCCGCTGCGGGCGCCGGTCGTCGTGAGGAGGAGTAAGGAGGCGCCTTCGAACATGCCGCCCACGCGGCCGCCGTGGGCGCGGAACTCCTCGATGACCTGCTGGTTGAACCCGGACATGGCTGTGCCCTTCGATAGCATCGACCCCGGAAGATCTATTTGCTTTGAAAGCAAAGCTAAAAGGGAGGGTGCAGGGTGTCAACCGCACGCGAGGGGGAGGGCGGTGCCGGGGTGCCCGGGAACGGCGCCGGGCCCGACGTCGACGACGCCGTCCGGACGCTGCTGCTGCTCATGCCGCGCATGGTCGGACGGGTCAAGCGCATCCGGATCCCGGACGAGCTGCAGTCGCTCGCCCTGGCCCCCCGTCATCTCTCCCTCCTGGCCTACCTGCTGTTCGACGGGCCGCTCGGCGTCAACGAGCTCGCGGCGCGGCTGGGGGTCGCCCCCACCACCGTGAGCCTGATGGTCGGCGACCTCGCCAGGCAGGGCGTCCTGGAGCGGACCGAGGACCCCGCCGACCGCAGACGGAAGATCGTCTCGATCGCCGCGGCCCACCGGCCCGCCATCGACGGCTGGCTCGGCCGCAGTGCCGGCGCCTGGCGCGCGGCCCTCGGCCCCCTCAGCCCCGCCGAGCGCAGGATGTTCGTCGACACCCTCGCCGCGTACGAGCGCGGGCTCGCCGGCCAGGACGCCTGAGCCCGCCGGGGCCGCGCGGGCCGGAGCCCGGCCCCGGCCCGCGCGGGGGTCCGCCCCGCCCGGGCCCCGGTGGAGCGGTGCGTCCGAGCGGGGCTCCCGGTGCGCCGGTCCGTCCGCCGCCTCGGGCAGAATGCCCACCGGCGGCCGCGGAGGAGGCCGGGGCGACGGACGGGGAAGAGGCGGGAATGGCGGTGCGGGAGGACGTCGACGTGCTGATCGTCGGCGCGGGGCTTTCGGGCATCGGGGCCGGCTGTCACCTGCTGGCGGAGAACCCCGGCGGCACGTTCGTCATCCTGGAGCGCCGGAGCGCGGTCGGCGGGACCTGGGACCTGTTCCGGTATCCGGGGGTGCGCTCCGACTCGGACATGTCCACCTACGGCTACCGCTTCCGCCCCTGGCACGGCAGCAAGGTGCTCGCCGAGGGCGGGCTCATCCGCCGCTATCTCCAGGAGACGGCCGACGCGCACGGCGTCTCCGAGCGCGTCCGCTTCGGCCGCCGGGTCGTCCGGGCGGACTGGTCGGGCGAGGAGGGGCGCTGGACCGTCGAGTCGGTCGACGAGTCCACGGGCGCGACCGAGATCCGTACCGCCCGCTTCCTCGTCGGCGCCACCGGCTACTACGACCACGACGCCGGTCACCGCCCCGAGTTCCCCGGCGAGGAGGAGTTCGAGGGCACGCTGGTGCACCCGCAGCACTGGCCCGAGGACCTCGACCACACGGGCAGGCGCGTGGTCGTCGTCGGAAGCGGCGCCACCGCCGTCACCCTGGTCCCCGCGATGGCCGAGACCGCCGCGCACGTCACCATGGTCCAGCGCTCGCCGTCGTACGTGCTGACCCTTCCGGCGGACGACCGCTTCTCGCTGCTGCTGACCAGGCTGCGCGTGCCGGCCGGGCTCGTCCGGCGGGCGGGGCGGGCCCGCAACATCGTGCTGCAGAGCGCCCTGTACGCACTGTGCCGCCGGGCTCCCCGGCTCATGCGCGGCGTGCTGCTGCGCGCGGTGCGGTCCCGGCTCGGCGACGGCGTCGACATGCGGCACTTCACCCCGGCGTACCGGCCGTGGGACCAGCGGCTGTGCGCGGTGCCCGGCGGAGACCTCTTCGCCGCGCTGCGGAGCGGCCGGGCGTCGGTCGTCACCGACCGGATCGAGACCTTCACCAGGACGGGGGTCAGGGTCGCCTCCGGCGAGGAGATCCCGGCCGACATCGTGGTCACGGCGACGGGCCTGCGGATGCGGCTGGCGGGCGGCGTGGCGCTCTCGGTCGACGGGGAGCCCGTCGTGCTGCGCGACCGGCTGCTCTACAAGGGCGTCCTGCTGGACGGCGTGCCGAACCTCGCGATGGTCATCGGCTACACCAATGCCTCCTGGACGCTGAAGGCCGATCTGGCCTGCGCGTACGTGGGCCGGCTGCTGGCGCACATGGGCCGCCGGGGTCTCACGGTGGTGACCCCGGTGGCCACCGCGGCCGACCGTTCGCCGGTGTCGGTCCTGGGCGCCTCGCTGACGTCCGGTTACGTCGTCCGCGCCGACGCGGTCCTGCCCCGGCAGGGGACCAGAGGCCCGTGGCGCTTCCGGAACGACTACTTCCATGACCGTCGCGCCCTGCGCCGCGCCCCGATCGAGGACGCCGTACTCCGGTTCCGGTGACCGATTGATGCCCATGAGGGCGTAGTTGCGGGGCCGCCCGTCGAAGTGGTGCCGCCCTGGGGCTTGTCAGTGCAATTTCACATTACTATGTTACAGCGCACACGGTCCGATGAACGTCTGTCAAACGCCGTAGGAAACAGACCCGTTCAGGGACCCCATCCCCACCCCGACCCCCCTCACCGGCAGGAGTCCCCTTGTCCCTCCACAAACGTGTGCGCTCGTCCCTGCTCGCCTCCGCCGTCGCGGTGACCCTCATGGCCTCCGTCGGCCAGACCGGCGCCTCCGCGACGAGCGCGGAAGGGATCCCCTCCCCGGCCCCCGCGCCCGGAGCCGTCGCGCCGCAGGCGGCGACCGGGGCCCACCCGCTCGACGAGGTCGAGCACGTGGCCTCCGCGTCCCGCACGACGTTCGGTCCCGCCCCCGCCCCCGGCGGCCTCGCCACCGGCCGCGTCCCCGGGCGCGCACCGGCCGCCACCGCTCCCGCCCGCAAGGCCGCCGCCCTGGCGGCCCCGAACGCGGCCGCCACCGAGACCGCCGCCGGCGTCCCGTGCACCCTGGACGGGATCACCGGCCTCGCCCCCGAGCGGTTCGCCGACTTCCTCGCCGACCCGGCGGTCACCGCCGACGGCTGTCTCAGCGGACTGATCTGGACCTGGGACGCCCGGCTCGCCCCCGTGATGTCCGACGCCCACGTCCAGGCCGTCGCCCGCCGCATATCCGGCCTGGCCGCCTCCCACGACGGCCGGAACTCCTCCCACCTGGAGGAGATGTTCACCTACCTGCACGCGGTCGTGTACCACGACTTCTCACGCGGCGAGATCGACACCACCGACGCGCCCACGGTGGACGCGATCACCCGGGCCGTCACCGCCTTCGGCGACGCGGCCCGCACCTTCGACGTGACCAGGAGCAACGCGAACACCCTCCGCGAAGCCCTCTACGCCGCCAGCGGACCCGGCCTGCGCCACCGCCAACTCGGCCTGGTCAAGCGGGTCCTCGCCACCATGGACCCGGGCCGGCCGACCACCCACCTCGACGCCGCCTGGGCCGGCGCCGCGCTCGCCGCGCTCTCCGTGAACTACCTCGGCGTCTACCCCGGCAACCAGGACACCGCCTTCCACACGGCCGTCGCCGCCGACCCCTCGTACCGCGCCGCCTTCCGGGCCTTCGCGGGCTACGCGCACCTGAAGGGCACCGCCAACGCCTGGGTCGCCCGCGACGCCCTCAGCGAGTACGGCCGCTTCGGCCAGGTCACGGCCCTCAGGACGGAGATCGTCGCCGACCTCGGCAGCGTGTACGGCACCGTCGTCACCACCTTCGGCACCGGAAGCCAGCAGTGGGCCAAGGTCGTCACCTGGCTCAACTTCTACGAGGCGTGCAAGCCGTACGGCGTGTGCAAGGCGGACATCGAGAAGCAGCTCTTCCCGTACACCTACACGTACGACAACGGAGCCATCAAGGTCCGCACCGCACTCGACCGGGCCACCGTCGACCAGCTCTACTACGCCGGCAAGCAGGTCAAGGCGCAGTACCACCGCGTCCTCGGTACCGACCGGCCGCTCGCGGGCGACACCAACACCACCCTGAACATCGTGCTGTACGCCTCCCGCGCCGACTACGAGAACTACCACCCGATCCTCACCGGGTACGACACGAACAACGGCGGCATCTACATCGAGAACGGCGCCACCTTCTACACGTACCAGCGCCGCGTCCCCCAGGACTCCAGCCTCACCCTGGAAGAGCTCTTCCGGCACGAGTACGTCCACTACCTCAACGGCCGCTTCGCCGTCCCCGGCACCTTCGGACAGGGCCCCTGGTACCAGGGCGACCGCACCACCGCCATGGACGAGGGCACCGCCGAGTTCTTCGACGGCGCCACCCGCGACGACGGCATCGCCGTCCGCAAGTCGCTGGTCCGGGGCATCGTCAACGACACGGCCGGCGGCGGCCCGCGCATGAGCGTGCGCCGGCTGCTCCACGCCACCTACGCCGGCGACGGCTTCCGCTTCTACAACTACGCCGGCACCTTCTTCGAGTTCCTGTGGACCGAACGCCCCTCGCTGCTCCGCGAGATGTACACCCACCTGCGGAACGACGACGTCGCCGCCTACGACGCCTGGCGCGACCGGCTGAGCGCCGACGCCGGCCTCCAGCAGGGGTACGACCGCTTCCTCGACGCGCAGATCGCCCAGATCGACCGGCTGTACGTGCCGAACACCACGTACACGGCGAACGGGAGCCTGCGCGACGCGGACGTCTCCGCCGTCCGGTCGGCCTTCGCCACCGCCACGTACAACAACCCCGACTGCGTCGAGGCCGGCGAACCGGGCAAGCACCGCTTCAGCTGCACCGGCCGGATCACCGCCAACCTGTCGGACGCCGGCAACCCGGACAAGGTCTTCAAGGACATGTCCGAGACCGTCGACTACTTCCTCCTCGACCGCGCCGGCGCCGCCTCCAACAACCTCGCCGACATGAACTGCTCCTTCGGACCCGTCGACGTCTGGGCCTCCCGGGTCGCCGGCACGTCGGACTTCACCTGCGAAGGCCCCCTGCGCAGCTGACCCACCACCGTCCGGCCCGGCCCCTCCCGCGCGGGAGGGGCCGGGCCGGCTCTCCGCCCCTCCCCGCACGCCCCTCCCGGAGGCCGTACGTGAGCACCACCCCGCTGACCGTCCGCACCACCGACTATCACACCGCGGGCGAACCCTTCAGGATCGTCGACGAGGACCTGCCCCCGATCCCCGGCGACACCGTCGCCGAGCGCCGCGCCCTCGCCCGGCGCGCACGCGGCCCCCTCGACCCGCTCCGCCGCCTCCTGGTCCGCGAACCCCGCGGGCACTCCGGCATGTACGGCGGATTCGTCGTCCCGCCGGACGACGACGGCGCCCACTTCGGCGTCCTGTTCTGGCACAAGGACGGCTACTCCACCGCCTGCGGCCACGGCACGATGGCACTCGGCGCCTGGGCCGTCGACACCGGACGCGTCCGCGCCCCCGACGACGGCGACGCCGTCGTCCGCGTCGACGTGCCCTCGGGACGCGTCACGGCCACCGTCCACCGCGCCGGCGGCCGCACCACCGGCGTCACCTTCCGCAACGTCCCCACCCGCGTCCTCGCGCGCAAGAGGCCGGTGACCACCGGGCACGGCACCGTCGAGGTCGACCTCGCCGACTCCGGCGCCTGCTACGCCTCCCTGCCCGCCGCCGCCCTCGGCCTCGACACCGCCCGCGAGGCGCTCCCCGCGCTCGTCCGGGCCGGACGCGAGATCCGGGCCGCGCTCCCGGAGCACGACGTCTACGGCGTCATCCTCTACGAGGACCTGCCCGACACCCCCGACGGGCCGCACCAGCGCAACGTCACCGTCTTCGCCGACGGCCAGATCGACCGCTCGCCCTGCGGCTCCGGCACCTCCGCCCGTCTGGCCCTCCTCGGCGACGACGGACGCCTCGGCCCGGGGGAGACGCTCACCCACCAGTCGGTCGCCGGCACCGTCTTCACCGGACGCCTGCTGTCCGGCGGCGTCACCGAGGTCACCGGAACCGCCCACCGCACCGGCAGCCACACCTTCGTCCTCGACCCCCACGACGCACTGGGGACGGGATTCCTGCTGTGAACGACCTGCTCCGCATCGACGCACCGGCCGTGCGCCGGCTGCTCACCCCGGCGGCGGCCGCCGACGTCCTCGCCGCCGTCCTGCACGACGGATTCGACCCCGAGTCCGCGCCGCCGCGCACCTCCGTCGCCGTCCCGGCCGGCGAACTCCTGCTCATGCCGGCCGCCCTCGGTCCATACGCCGGAGTGAAGATCGCGGGCGTGGCGCCCGGGAACGCGGCCCTCGGACTGCCCCGCATCACCGGCTCCTACCTGCTGTTCGACGGGACGACCCTGCGGCCGCTCGCCCTCCTCGACGGCGCCGCCCTCACCGAGCTGCGCACCCCGGCGGTGTCCGCGCTCGCCGTGCGCCGGCTGACGGCCGACGACCGGCCGCTGCGGCTGGTGCTCTTCGGCACCGGCCCCCAGGCGTACGGCCACCTGGAGGCGGTCCACGCGGCCCGCCCGCTCGCCGACGCCGTCGTCGTCGGGCGCGACGCGATCGGCGCGCGCACCCTCGCCGGATACGCGCGGAGCCTCGGCGTCCCCGCCCGCGCCGGGACGCCCGGCGACGTGGCCGGAGCCGACCTCGTCGTCTGCTGCACCACGGCCCGCGAACCCCTCTTCGACGGACGGCTGGTGGCACCCGGCGCCACCGTCGTCGCCGTCGGCTCGCACGAGCCCGACGCCCGCGAGACGGACACCGCGCTCGTCGCCCGCTCCGAAGTGTTCGTCGAGGCGCGCGGCGCGGCCCTGCGCGAGGCCGGGGACCTGCTCGTCCCGACCGCCGAGGGCGCGATCGAGGAGGACCACATCGCGGGCGACCTCGCCGAGCTGGTGACCGGCCGCCGCACGCCGGTGGCCGGCCGGCCGCGGTTCTTCAAGAGCGTCGGCATGGCCTGGGAGGACCTCGCCGTGGCCGGCGCCCTGTACGACGCGGCGCTCGCCGGCCTCTGACCCCACCGCCGAGATCGCCCCCGGCCCCGCACCAGCGGGACCGGGGGCGTTCGGCACGCTCAGGCGTCCCCGGGGAAGTGGCAGGCGACCTGACGGGCCTCGCCAGGGACCGCGACCCGCAGCGGCGGGGCCTCCGACCGGCAGATCTCCCGGGCCCTGGGGCAGCGCGGGTGGAAGGTGCAGCCCGGCGGAGGGGCGGCCGGGCTCGGCGGGTCGCCGAGCAGTGTGATCCGCTCCCGGGCCCGCTCCGCCGCGGGATCGGGCAGCGGCACGGCGGAGAGCAGCGCCCGGGTGTACGGGTGGGCGGGAGCCGCGTACACCCGCTCCTTGGCGCCGATCTCGACGATCCGGCCGAGGTACATCACGGCGACCCGGTCGCAGACCCGCTTCACCACCGACAGGTCGTGGGCGATGAACAGGTAGGCGAGCCCCAGTTCGCGCTGGAGCCGCTCCATCAGGTTGACGATCTGCGCCTGCACCGAGACGTCCAGGGCGGAGACCGGCTCGTCGGCGACGACCAGCCGCGGGCCGGTGGCCAGCGCGCGGGCGATGCCGATGCGCTGGGCCTGGCCTCCCGAGAACTCGTGGGGATAGCGGTCGACGTGCTCCGGGATGAGCCCGACCAGCTCCATCAGCTCGACGGCCCGGCGGCGGGCGTCCGCCTTCGAACTCCCGTGGACGAGCAGCGGATCGGAGATGATCCGCGCCACCGTCTGCCGGGGGTTGAGGGAGGAGTGCGGGTCCTGGAACACCATCTGGAGGTCCCGGCGGAGCGGCTTCAGCTCCCGCCGGGAGAGCCGTCCGAGGTCCCGCCCGTCGTACGTCAGGGTGCCGGCGGTCGGCTCCTGGAGCCGGACGATCGTGCGCCCGGTCGTCGACTTCCCGCAGCCGGACTCGCCGACGAGGCCGAGGGTCTCGCCGGCCGCCACGTCGAAGGAGACGCCGTCGACGGCCCGGACGGGCGCCGACCGGGCCCGTCGGCCGGGGAAGGTCACCGTCAGGTCCCGGACGCTGAGCAGGGGCGGAGCCGTGGTGGTCGTCGTCATGAGGGAACGCCTTCGTACGCGGGGAAGTGGCAGGCGGCGGGATGTCCGTCCGGGCCGTGCAGCCGCGGGCGTTCGCCCGTGCAGCGGGCCCGCTCGGCCGCGGAACCGGCGGCGGCGCGGGGGCAGCGGGGAGCGAACGCGCAGCCGGGCGACGGGTCGAGCAGGGAGGGCGGGCTGCCCGGGATCGCCCGCAGCGGGGCGTCGTCGGGGTCGTCGAGCCGGGGCAGCGAGTCGAGCAGGCCCCGGGTGTAGGGGTGGGCGGGGGAGGCGAACAGGGCATCCACCGGGGCCTGTTCCGCGCCCCGTCCGCCGTACATCACCAGGACGTCGTGGGCGACCCGGGCGACCACCCCCAGATCGTGCGTGATCATGACGACGGCGAGTCCCCGCTCCTCCTGGAGACGGGCGAGCAGCTCCAGGATCTGCGCCTGGACCGTGACGTCGAGCGCGGTCGTCGGCTCGTCGGCGATCAGCAGGTCCGGCTCGCAGGCCAGGGCCATGGCGATCATCACCCGCTGGCGCATGCCGCCCGAGAACTGGTGGGGGTACTCGCCGGCCCGGCGGCGCGGCTCGGGGATGCCGACCTCGCCGAGCGCCTCCACGGCCCGCCGGCGGGCGGCCCCGCGGCGGGAGCCGAAGTGGACCCGGTGGTGCTCGGCGATCTGCTCGCCGACGGTGTAGTACGGGTGCAGGCTGGACAGCGGGTCCTGGAAGATCATGGCCATCCTGCGGCCGCGGAGCCGGTTCAGCTCCCGCTCGGGCAGCCCGATCAGCTCCCGTCCGTCCAGGGAGACGGAGCCCGTGACCTCCGCGCCGGTGTGCAGGCCGAGGACGGCGAGCGAGGTGACGGACTTCCCGGACCCGGACTCGCCGACGATGCCGAGCGTGCGCCCGGCCCGTACGTCGAAGGAGAGGGAGTCGACCGCCCGGACGGGGCCGCGCCGGGTCGGGAAGACGACCGTCAGGTCACGGACCGACAGGAGGGGGGCGGAGGGGCCCATCAGTACCTCACTCGCGGGTCGACGACGGCGTACAGCAGGTCGACGACCAGGTTGGCGACGACGATGAAGGTGGCGGCGAGCAGGGTGACGCCGAGGATGACGGGCTGGTCGCCGGTGGACAGGGCCCCGTAGAAGAGGCGGCCGACGCCCGGCAGCCCGAAGAGGGACTCGGTGATCACCGCGCCGGCGAGCAGCCCGCCCAGGTCCATGCCGAAGATGGTCAGGATCGGCGTCAGGCCCGCGCGCAGCCCGTGCTTGACGACCACCGTGCGCCGGGGCAGGCCCTTGGCGCGTGCGGTGCGGATGTACGGCTCCGCCATGGACTCGATCATCGAGCCGCGGCTCTGCCGGGCGTACATCGCCGCGTACAGGACCGCGAGGGCGAGCCAGGGCAGCAGCAGGTTGGCGGCCCAGCCGACGGGGTCGGAGCCGAGCGGCACGTACTGGGGGTAGGGGAGCAGTCCGGCGACCCGGATGAGGCCGTAGATGAGGATCACCGAGGTGAAGTAGACGGGCAGCGAGGCGGCGGCGACCGCGCCGACCATGAGGGCCCGGTCGGTCAGCGTGTCCTTGCGCAGGGCGGCGGTGACCCCGGCGGCGAGCCCGAGCACCAGCCAGAGCGCGGCGGCGCCCACGGCGAGCGAGGCGGAGACCGGCAGCCGGTCCACCAGCAGGTCCCAGACGCCCTGGCTGTTCTCGTACGAGTAGCCCAGGCAGGGGAAGTCGCAGCGCAGGGCGTAGTCGCCGCCGCCCATGGTGCGGCCGGTGAAGACGCCGGTGACGAAGTCGGCGAACTGCCGCCACAGCGGGGCGTCCAGGCCCATGTGGGCGCGGATCGCCTCCAGGCGTTCGTCGCTGCACGCCTTGCCGCAGGCGGCGGCCGCCGGGTCGGAGGGGAGGACGTAGAAGAGGGTGAAGGTGACGGCGGCGATGGCCAGGAGGACGCCGAGGACGCCCAGGAGCCGTCGCCCGAGGTAGACGATCACGCGCCGCCGCCCCTCGGGTCCAGGACGTCGCGCAGCGCGTCCCCCAGCAGGGTGAAGGCGAGCACGGTGAGGAAGAGGCAGACGCTGGGGACGACGAAGTACATGGGGTCCGTGTCGTAGTAGGCGACGCTCTCGGCGATCATCTGGCCCCAGGACGGGGTGGGCGGGCGGACGCCGACGCCGAGGTAGCTGAGGGCGGCCTCGGTGGCGATCATGCCCGGGACGACCAGCGTCGTGTACGCGATGACCGGGCCGGCGACCCCCGGCAGGATGTCGCGGCCCAGGATGCGCCAGGGCCCCGAGCCGCCGACGCGGGCGGCGTCGACGTACTCGCGGTGCTTGAGCGACAGGGTCTGGCCCCGGACGACGCGGGCGATGCCGGGCCAGCCGAAGAGGCCGATGACCGCCGTCATGAGCGCGACGCGGTTGACGTCCCGCGCCACCGACATCATCGCGATCATGAAGATGAGGGAGGGGAAGGACATGGTGAGGTCCATCAGCCGGGACAGCACGGTGTCGGTGCGGCCGCCGAAGTAGCCGGCGGCGATGCCGGCCGCGGTGCCGGCGACGACGACGATCGCCGTCGCCCCGAAGGCGATGAGCAGGGACACCTGGGCGCCGTGCACGACCCGGGCGAACAGGTCGCGGCCGGTGACGGGTTCGACGCCGAGCCAGTGCTCGGCGGAGACGCCGCCGAGCGGCCCGATGGGCTGGCCGCCGAGGTAGGGGTCGACGGCGTTCTTGTCGAACTCCTCGGGGCCCCAGCCGCCCAGCCCGCCGATCAGCGGGGCGGCGACGGTGAGGAGGGCGAAGAACGCGACGACGGCGAGCGAGATCTTCACGGACGTCCGGCGGCGCAGCTCCGCGCGGACGAGCCGCCACGGTCCGCGGCCCGCCTCCGGGGCGGGAGCGGGGGCCGGGGAGCCGGCGGCCGCGGGGGGAGACGTGGTGGTCATGGGATTCTCCTCCGGTCCGCCCCTCCTCAGCCCGCGCTCCGGGCCGGGTCCTTGAGGCCGATCGCCCCGAAGTCGATCTGTCCGCCGAAGGAGGTGTGGCCGAAGGCGCCGGCGATGTTGGTGCCGAGCAGCAGCGGCTTGCGTTCGATCACGACGGGGGCGGTGGGTGCCTTGGCGAGGATGGCGCCGTCCAGCTCCTGCCACGCCCGGTTCGCCCGCGCGGCGTCGGTCATGGCGGCGATGGCGTCCATCCGCTGCATGGTGGCGTCGTCGCGGAAGAGGGAGTGGTTGCCGGAGTTGCCCTTCTCCTTGATGAAGCGGCCGTCGAAGACGAAGGGCAGGAAGGTCGAGCCGGAGGGGAAGTCGGGGCACCAGCCGGTGTAGACGAGGTCCGTGCGGTTCCTGGTGTCGCCGATCGTGTCGTAGAAGGCCGAGGGGTCGACGGTCTCGATGGTGACCTTGATCCCGGCCCGGCCGAGGGACTGCTGGATCGCCTCGCCCACCGACTTGTCGCCGTTGGAGACGGTGATGCTCGTCGCGAAGCCGCCGGCCCGGCCCGCCTCCTTCAGCAGCCGCTTCGCCTTCTCCACGTCGCCGGTGAGCGGGATGCCCAGGGTGTCGGGCTGCTTGCCGCCGAAGAGGGAGGCGGGCATGAGGGCGGTGGCCGGGTCGTTGAGGGCGGGGCCGCCGGAGGCGGTCAGGACGGCCTCGCGGTCCAGGGCGTACTGCACGGCCTTGCGGACCCGGACGTCGTCGAACGGCGCGCGGCCGGTGTGCATCTGCACCATCTCGGTGCAGCTGGTGGACTCGGCGAGGAGGCGCGCCCGGACGTCGGGCCGGGTGAGGACCTTGGGGGTGGACTCGGGGCGGAGCTTGTCCCAGGAGACGGCGGAGGCGTCGGCGCCGCCGGAGGCGATGAGACGGTCGTCGATCTGGTTGGCCTTGAGGCCCATGGTGACGACGATCCGGTCCGGGTAGGCCTTGCGGACGGTGTCGGTCCCCGGCGCCCAGTGCGGGTTGCGGACCAGGACGAGCCGCTTGTCCCGGGCGTACGACTCGATCTTGTACGGGCCGGAGGAGAAGGGGCGGTTGTCGTACTGGGGGCCCTTGTCCCGGGACCGCGGGACCGGCGAGAAGGTGGGCAGTGCGGTCGCGTAGGCGAACTCGGCGAAGGGCTTGCGCAGTTCGAAGACGATGGTGCGGGCGTCGGGGGTCTTCACGGAGTCGAGCCGGCGGCCCTTCGCGGGGCCCTGGTAGCCCTCGGCGCCGACCAGGTAGCGGGCCGCGTAGTCGGGGCCGCCGGGCAGGTCGGGCGAGAAGGAGCGCTCGACGTTGTACTTGACGTCCTGGGCGGTGATGGGCGTCCCGTCCTCGTACGTGAGCCCCTCCTTGAGGCGGAAGGTCCAGGTCCGCGCTCCGTTGGAGGAGGTCCCGAGGTCCTCGGCGAGGTCGGGCACCAGCTCCCCGCCCTGCGCGCCGGGGGCGGCCCGGTAGGTGAGGAGGGTGCGGTACAGCAGCCGGGTGCCGAAGCCCATGTCGCCCATGACCCAGTTGCGGGCGGGGTCGAGGTGGGTGAAGTCCTGGTTGGACAGGACGGTCAGCGTGCCGCCCCGCTGCGGGGTGCCGCCGACGGCCGCGCCGGCGTGGGAGAGCGCGGGGTTCTTCCGGTCCCCGGGCCGGTCGGCCTTCCCGCCGCGGGAACAGCCGGTCGAACCGAGGGCCAGGGTCGTCACCAGGGCGATGGCCACGGTGTACGTGCGCTTGTTCATGAGGGGTCACTCCGGGAGCAGCGGGTTCGGACAGCCGGTGACGGCTGGAATGTGACCTGTAACATAGTAATGTGAAATTGTACTGACAAGGTGCCGGTGGCTCCGTTATCCATCCGTGTCCGGAGGGTGGTGCGGCGGGCTCCACGCCGACTGCGATGCTCCCTCGCAGGGTCTTGGCAACTTCTGTGCCATGTGAAATATTACTGCCGTGCCCACGAGAAACACCTCGGACGTCCTCGTCATCGGCGCCGGCGTCGTCGGCGCGGCCTGTGCCCACTACGCCGCCCTCGCCGGCCTCACCGTCACCGTCGTCGACCGCGGTCCCGTCGCCGGCGGAACGACCGGAGCGGGCGAGGGGAACCTCCTGGTCTCCGACAAGGAGCCCGGACCCGAGCTCGAACTCGCGCTGCACGCCACCGCGTCGTGGCGCGAACTGGCCGGCCTGCTCCCGCCGCAGGTCGAGTACGAGGCCAAGGGGGGCCTCGTCGTCGCCTCGGGCGAGGCGGGCATGAAGGCCCTGCGGGAGTTCGCGGCCCGACAGGAGAAGGCGGGTGTCACCGCCCGGGAGGTGCCCGGGGAGCGGCTCCATGATCTGGAGCCGCACCTCGCTCCCGGACTCGCGGGGGGTTTCCACTATCCGCAGGACGCCCAGGTGATGCCCGCCCACGCCGCCGCCCAACTGCTGCGCCACGGCCGCGAACGGATCCTGCTGCGCCTCGGGGAGGAGGTCACCGGCCTGCTCACCGGACCGGCCGGCGATCTGCGCGGCGTCCGGACCACCGCCGGTGAGCTCTACGCCCCGTATGTCGTCAACGCCGCCGGAACCTGGAGCGGCGCGCTCGCCGAACTCGCCGGCGTCCACCTGCCCGTCCTGCCCCGCAGGGGCTTCGTCCTCGTCACCGAACCGCTGCCGCGCGTGGTCCGCCACAAGGTGTACGCCGCCGACTACGTCGCCGACGTCGCCAGCGGCTCCGCCGCGCTCCAGACCTCGGCGGTCGTCGAGGGCACCCCGGCCGGACCGGTCCTCATCGGCGCCAGCCGCGAACGCGTCGGATTCGACCGCAGCCTGTCCCCGGAGGTGCTGCGCCGCCTCGCCGCCGGGGCCACCGCCCTCTTCCCGGTCCTCGGCTCCGTCCGGGCGATGCGCACCTACCTCGGCTTCCGCCCCTACCTGCCCGACCACCTGCCCGCCATCGGACCCGACCCGCGCCTCCCCGGACTGCTGCACGCCTGCGGCCACGAGGGGGCCGGGATCGGGCTCGCCCCGGTGACCGGACAGATCGTCGCCGCCTGCCTGACCGGCGCCGAACCGCCCCTGGACATCCACCCGTTCCGGCCCGACCGGTTCACCCCGCCCGCGCCCTGAGGCACGCGCGCACCCCGACACGAGAGGAGGGCCCGTGGCCCGCACCCCCGCCGACCTCGTCGGCGCACAGCCCGATCCGCCGTTCCGGATCACCTTCGACGGCCGGCCGGTGACCGCCCTGCCGGGCCAGACCGTCGCCGCCGCCCTCTGGGGCGCCGGGATCCTCGCCTGGCGCACCACCCGCGAGGGCGGCCGCCCACGCGGCGCCTTCTGCGGCATCGGCCAGTGCTACGACTGTCTCGCGACCGTCAACGGCGAACCGAACCGCCGCGCCTGCCTGGTCCCCGCCCGCCCCGGCGACGCGATCACCACCCAGGAAGGACACGGCCATGGCCGCCTCGCCGTCTGACCGGGACGCCCCGGACGCGCCCGGCGCCCTCCACGACGTCGCCGTCGTCGGCGCGGGCTCCGCCGGACTCGCCGGAGCCGTGACCGCCGCCGGACTCGGCCTCTCCGTGGCCCTGATCGACGCCTCGCCCCAGGCCGGCGGCCAGTTCTACCGCCACCCGGCGCCCGCCCTGGGGGCCGTGCGCCCCGAGGCCCTCCACCACGACTGGTCCGCCTTCTCCGACCTGCGCCGCCGCCTGGCCCGGAGCGCCGTCGTCCACCTCTCCGGACACCACGTCTGGTCCGTCGTCCGCGAGGCCGACGGGACCTGGACGGTGCACGCGGTCACCGGCGCCGACGGCGCCGACGAACGGCCCGCCCGGGTGCGGGCCCGCGCCCTGCTCCTCGCCACCGGGGCGTACGAGCGCCAGCTGCCCTTCCCCGGCTGGACCCTCCCCGGCGTCGTGGGCGCCGGGGGAGCGCAGGCCATGCTCAAGTCCGGCCTCGTCCTGCCCGGCCGCCGGATCGTCGTGGCCGGCAGCGGCCCCCTGCTCCTCGCCGTCGCCTCCTCGCTCGCCGCCGCGGGCGCCCGCGTCCCGGCGGTCGTCGAGGCGGCCGGATACCTGCGGTACGCCCGTGCGCCCCGGGCCCTCGCCGCCAATCCCCGGAAGGCGGCGGAAGCCCTCGCGCACGGCGCCGCGCTGCTCCGCCACCGGGTCCGCGTCCTGCCCCGCAGCGCCGTCACCGAGGTCCACGGCACCGACCGCGTGGAGGCCGTGACCGTCGGCCGCCTGGACCGCGACTGGCGGCCCCTGCCCGGCACGGACCGCAGGATCGCCTGCGACGCGCTGGCCGTCGGACACGGACTCGTCCCGCAGATCGAGCTGGCCACCGCCGCCGGCTGCGCCACCCGGCCGCTGCCCGACGGGACGCTCGGCCTGGCCCTGGACGCCTCCCAGGAGAGCTCGGTGCCCGGACTGTGGGCGGCGGGGGAGACCGGCGGGGTCGGCGGCGCGGAACTCGCCCGGACCGAGGGTGAGCTGGCGGCCCGCGCGATCGCCGACCGCCTGCGCGCCCGCCCCGCGTCCGGCGCCCGGAGCGCCGTGCTGCGCCGCCGCCGGGACCGGATGCGCGTCTTCGCCGACGTGATGTCCGCGGCCCACGCCCCCGGCCACGGCTGGCCCGCGTGGCTGAGCGACGACACGGACGTCTGCCGGTGTGAGGAGGTCCCCGCGGGGCGGGTGCGCGAGGCGGTCGCCGACCTCGGCGCCCGCGACGCGCGGACCGTCAAGCTCCTCACCCGCGCCGGCATGGGCTGGTGTCAGGGGCGGATGTGCGGGACGGCCGTCGCCTGCCTCGCCGCGCGGGGCGCCGCGGCCGAACCCGTCGCCGAACGCCGCCCCTTGGCCGTGCCCGTCCCGCTCTCCGTGCTCGCCGGCCTGGAGGGGCCCGGTGCACCGGAGGGCCCGGCGGAGTCCGCCGGGCCGGGCGAGCCCGCCGCAGGAACCCCCTGACCCGCCCCTCCTGCGAGAGCCCCTGGGCTCTCTTCAGCCCTCTGTAAAATGTCACACACTACAGAAAGTGATCTCGACATGGCCACCACCACCTGGACCACCGACCGACCCTGGCGCGGCATCATGGTCGCCACCACCCTGCCCTTCCGCGAGGACCTCACGGTCGACCACGACGCCTACGCCGAGCACGTGGCCTGGCTGATCGCCCACGGCTGCGACGGGGTGGTCCCCAACGGGTCGCTCGGCGAGTACCAGACCCTCACCGACGAGGAGCGCGCCCGGGTCGTCCGCACCGCCGTCGAGGCCGCCGGCGACGGGGCCCGCGTGATGCCCGGCGTCTCCGCCTACGGCAGCGCCGAGTCCCGCCGGTGGGCCGAGCAGGCCGCGGAGGCCGGCGCCGGGTCCGTCCTCCTCCTGCCGCCCAACACCTACCGCGCCGAGCCGGCGGCCGTACGCGCCCACTACGCCGCGGTCGCCGGCGTCGGCATCCCGATCGTGGCGTACAACAACCCGATCGACACCAAGGTCGACCTCACCCCCGGGCTCCTGGCGAGCCTGTACGCCGACGGCAGCATCGTCGCGGTCAAGGAGTTCAGCGGCGACGTCCGCCGCGCCTACGAGATCGCCGAGCTCGCCCCCGAACTCGACCTGATCGTCGGCGCCGACGACGTCCTGCTCGAACTGGCCCTGGCCGGCGCGGTCGGCTGGATCGCCGGCTACCCCAACGCCCTCCCGGCGAGCTGCGCCGAGCTGTACCACGCCGCCGTCGCGGGAGACCTGGCCACGGCCGTGCCCCTCTACTCCTCCCTGCACTCCCTGCTCCGCTGGGACTCCAAGACCGAGTTCGTCCAGGCCATCAAGCTCTCGATGGACCTGGCCGGCCGCCCCGGCGGACCGACCCGCCCGCCGCGCCACCCGCTCACCGGGGCGATCGAGGCCGGAGTCCGCACCGCCACGGAGAAGGCCCTCGCCGACGGCCACCGCTGACACCGGCCCGCGCGGCACCCCGCAACCGAGCGCCGGGCGCGACCGGCACCGGTGCCGCGCGGCCCCCTTCCCGACCCGGACGCACCCCTCCCGGAGGCTCACTCCCGTGACCGACGCCTTTCCCCTCCTCACGTCCAGGAACCCGGCCGACCCGGCCGACGTCCTCCTGACGCTCCCCGCCCCCGGCGCCTTCGCGGTCGTCGACGCCGTCGAACGCGCCCGGGCCGCCCAGCCCGCCTGGCTGCGCGCCGGGGCGGCCGCCCGCTCCGCCGCCCTGGACGCGGTCGCCGACGGCATCGAGGCCGCCGCCGCCGAACTGGCCGCCCTCGCCGTGCGCGAGGTCGGCAAACCCCTCGCCGAGGCCCGGGCCGAGGTCGCCCGCACGGCCGCGATCTGGCGCTACTACGCCCAGGCCCCCTTCCTCCCCGTCGGCGCCGTCCACGAGACGGCCGCCGGCGCCGGGCTGCTGCTCACCCGCCGCCGCCCGCACGGCGTGGCCGGGCTCGTCACCCCGTGGAACTTCCCCTTCGCCATCCCGACCTGGAAGGCCGCCCCCGCGCTCGCGGCCGGGAACACGGTCGTCCTCAAGCCGGCCCCCGAGGCCACCGCGTGCGCCCGGCGCCTGGCCGGGATCGTCCGGGCCGCGGTGCCCGACGCGGTGTTCACGGTCCTGCCGGGCGGGGCCACCGAGGGCAACGCGCTCGTCTCCGCCGCCGACGTCGTCTCCTTCACCGGCTCCACCCCCGTCGGCCGGGCCGTCGCCCGGGCGGCCACCGCCCGCGGGATCCCGGCGCAGGCGGAGATGGGCGGGCTGAACGCGGCGCTCGTCCTGCCCGACGCCGACATCGGGCAGGCGGCGGCCCACATCGCCGCCTCGATCGCCGGCTTCGCCGGCCAGAAGTGCACCGCCACCAGCCGCGTCGTCGCCGTGGGGGCCGCGCTCGACCCGCTGCGCGAGGCGCTCTGCGAGGCGCTGCGGGCCGTCCCCGTCGGCGACCCCGCCGACCCCTCCACGGTGTGCGGGCCGCTCGTCCACGAGGCCGCCCGCGACCGGGTGTCCGAGGCGACCCGGGGCCTGTCCGTCCTCGCCGGCGGCACCGTGCCCGACCGGCCCGGCTGGTTCGCCGCCCCCACCCTGGTCGAGAAGGTCTCCCCGGGCCACCCGCTGCTGCGCGAGGAGGTCTTCGGTCCCGTCGCCTCCCTGATCGCCGCCGACGACCTGGCGCACGCGGTCCGGATCACCAACTCCGTGCCGTACGGGCTGGTCACCTCCGTCCACACGGCCGACCTGAACACCGCGCTGCACGGTCTGGACCTGCTCGACACCGGCATGGTCCGGATCAACGCCCCGTCCACCGGCGTCGACTTCCACCTGCCGTTCGGCGGAGCCAAGGCGTCGAGCCACGGACCGCGCGAGCAGGGCGCCGCCGCCCTGGAGTTCTACACCTCGGAGCGGACGTACACCCTGGCACCGGCGGGCCCCGGGGCGTGACATCGTACGGTGGTGATGTCGAACGGACCGAAGGGATCACCACCGTCATGGGGCACCTGACCCAGCGCGACCTCAACGCCTCCCGCGAGCGGCTGCGCGACCAGGTCGCCCACGCCCTGCGGGCCGCCCTGATCTCGGGCGAGCTGCGGCCCGGGGTGGTCTACTCGGCGCCCACGCTCGCCGAGGACTTCGGGATCTCCGCCACCCCGGTCCGCGAGGCGATGCTCGACCTCGCCCGCGAGGGCCTGGTCGAGCCCGTCCGCAACAAGGGGTTCCGGGTCACCGAGGTCGACGAGCGCGACCTCGACCAGTACACCGAGATCCGTGCGCTCGTCGAGATCCCCACCGTCGGCAGGGTCACCCGCGTCGCCGCCCGCGCGGACCTGGAGGCGCTCCGCCCCGTCGCCGAGGACATCGTCCGCGCCGCCCGCGACCACGACCTCATCGGCTACCTGGAGGCCGACCGTCGCTTCCACCTGACGCTCCTCGGCCTCGCCGGCAACGCGCGCCTCGTCGAGACCGTCGGTGACCTGCGCAAACGCTCCCGGCTCTACGGCCTCACCGCCCTCGACGAGAGCGGCGACCTCCTCCCCTCGGCCGAGGAGCACCTCGAACTCCTCGACCTCATGCTCGCCGGCGACGCCCAGGGCGCGGAGGCGTGCATGACCCGTCACCTCGGGCACGTCCGCTCCCTGTGGGCGAAGGGCGACGGCCCGGCCGCGGGCTGAGCCCGGGGAGCCACGCGGCCCCGTCGGCCACGAGAGCCGAACCAATCGGGCGAAAGGTCCGATGTGGCAGGATGCGGATCATGAGTTCGAGTTCGACGGCACTGACACGGCAATGGACCACCTGGGGGCCGGTGGTGGCGGCGCTTGCGCTCGTCGCGGCGTGGGGCCGCGACCTGCCGGGCTTCGTCGTGGGGCTCATCGCGCTCTGTCTGGTCGGTGCCGTCCTCGCCGCCGTGCACCACGCGGAGGTCATCGCGCACCGGGTCGGCGAACCCTACGGCTCGCTCGTCCTCGCGGTGGCCGTCACCGTCATCGAGGTCGGCCTCATCGTCGCCCTCATGGTGGGCGGCGGGGAGAAGACCGCGACGTACGCGCGGGACACCGTCTTCGCCGCCGTCATGATCACGTGCAACGGCATCGTCGGCCTCTCGCTCCTCGTCGCCGCCCTGCGCAACCGCGTCGCCGTCTTCAACGCCGAGGGCTCCGGGGGCGCGCTCGCGACCGTCTGCACCCTCGCCGTCATGACGCTCGTGCTGCCCACCTTCACCACCAGCCACCCCGGCCCCGAGTTCTCCCCCGCGCAGCTCGCCTTCGCCGCCGTCGCCTCGCTCTGTCTGTACGGGGTGTTCGTCGGCGTCCAGACCGTCCGCCACCGCGACTACTTCCTGCCGGTGCCCCGCCCCGGCGAGGAGTCGTCCGACGACCACGCCGATCCGCCGACCCCGCGGGAGACCTGGGCCAGCCTGGGCCTCCTCCTCGTCGCCCTGATCGCCGTCGTCGGCAACGCCAAGCTCATCTCGCCCACCATCGAGGACGGCGTCCAGTCCGCGGGCATGCCCAAGGCGGTCGTCGGTGTCGCGATCGCCCTGATGGTCCTGCTCCCCGAGACGCTCGCGGCCGTCCGCGCCGCGCGCCGCGACCGCATGCAGACCAGCCTCAACCTCGCGTACGGCTCCGCGATCGCCAGCATCGGCCTGACGATTCCGGCGATCGCGCTCGCGTCGATCTGGCTGTCCGGGCCCCTGGTGCTCGGTCTGGGACCGCTCCACATGGTCCTGCTCGCCCTCACCGGTGTGGTGAGCGCGCTGACCGTGGTGCCCGGACGGGCCACCCTCCTCCAGGGCGGCGTCCATCTGGTGATCTTCGCCGCCTTCGTCTTCCTCTCGATCACCCCGTGACGGGCACCGTCAGCCCCTGACGACCACCACCCGCAGCGCCGGCGAGCGCAGGATGTCCTTCTCGCAGAACCGGGAGGTCACCCAGCGCTCGCCCGCGTACAGCCGGGTCTGGTCGCTGTGGTGCGGCGACGCCGGGTTCGACGACTGGGAGTACGAGAGCAGGGTGCGGGCCACCGGGCAGCGCCCGCCGTCCCAGCCCACCGCCTGGACGTGACTGGTCCCGTGCGCCACCTCCACGTAGCCGCCGCCGGCCGCGTTCCACACCGACTCGGTCTTGTTCCAGACGCCCAGGGACTCGGTGCCGCCGCTCACCGGGATCCGCTGCCCGGCGCGGACGACGAACTGGTGGTCGCCCAGCGGGGCGTCCAGCGGGATGCCCGCCGCCCGCAGCTCGGCCACCGCGTCGGCGAGCGCCTTCGCGAAGCCCGGCGCGGCGGTGTTCACGCTCCGCGGGGTGCGGACCGGGTCGGCCGCCGAGAACGGCACCAGCCACTGCTGGGCCGACGGCACGCTCGCGGTGAACCGCCGCCAGAACCGGTCGAACAGCAGGGCCCCGCGGCTGTCCGTGTTCACCGTCCGGTCCCAGGCCGCCAGCGCCCGGCAGGCGTCGGGGGCGTCGGGCAGTGCCGCCGGGCAGGCCGCGGCGACGTCGGCCGCCGCCAGGTCGCCGGCCGGAGCGCGGTTGGCGAACTGCTGGCGCTGGAGATCGGACACCGTGAGCCGGCCGCGCTCCGCCATCGCCGCCACGTCCTCCACGGCGCCCCGGGTGCGCAGCGAGCGCGGGGTGGCGATCGTGCCGAAGACCCGCTCGTAGCCGGTCAACGGCCGGTCGGCGTGGGTCAGCCAGGCGCTGTCGTTGGAGTTCTCCACGTACGGGGTGTCCCGCAGCACCGGCATCCGGGCCGGACCGAAGATCCCCGGCTGGACCGCGTCGGGGTCCGAGCCGAGCGCGCAGTCGGAGCGGGCGCCGTCGAGCACCGCCACGCCGGACGCCGGATACGTCGCCCGGCCGAGCGGCGTGGAGCACCGCTGGGCGAGCTCGTCGGTGATCCGGGGAAGGACCTGCGCCTGCCCGAAGTAGGTGTGCCCGCCGGAGTCGGCCGCGATCGTGTTGACCCACGGCAGCCCCTGGGTGCGGCGCAGCACGTCGGCGACGTCCCGCGTCGACCGCGCCTTGCCGAAGCCGAGGGCGGTGTCGGAGCCCCGCAGGTTGGCCGCGTTGGGGTCGTTCAGCGCGTACGCCGTGGTCGCCGTCCAGGGCAGCGGGAGCTGTGCGCCGAGCCCGCCGACGACCGGGCCGTACCGGGTCCACCACTGGGTACGGGTGACGGTGGCGCCGTCCTTGACCGGCACGCCGACCGTGCGCGGCGTCATCCGCTCCGGCCGCCCGTCGACCAGGTAGGCGGTCGGGTCGCCGGGGACGAGGGTCAGCTGGTGCAGGTTGAGGGGCACGCCGGTGGCCACCGTGTGGCTCCAGGCCACCTTGTCGTTGAAGCCGATGTTCACGACGGCGGTGCCGAGGAGCGAGGCGCCCGAGACGTTCAGCTCACCCGGGATGGTCTGCTGGGACTGCCAGAAGCGCCGCCCGCCCTGCCACGGGTAGTGCGGATTGCCGAGGAGCAGTCCGCGCCCCCCGGCCGTCGTGGCGCCGGAGAAGGCCACGGCGTTGGAGCCCATGGTGGCGTTCTCGGCGGCGAACAGCGCCTTGGCCGCCGCGGCCGCGTCGTCCGGATCGGGGACGGCGCCGGCGGCGGTCGGGGCCGGGGGCGCGGCCGGCGGCCGGGCCGCGGTGATGCCGTCGACGGCCCGCCCCTGGCCGCCGAGGACGGAGACGGCGAAGCCGCGGCGGGCGACGTCGAGCGCGGTGACCGGGCGGACCCAGTCGGCGCCCGCGCAGGCCGGGTCGGTGATGCGGTTCGTGCGCAGCCAGGCGTTGTAGCCGGCCGCCCAGCCGCGCATCAGCTCCTTGAGGTCGCCGCTCGGCCCGGCGGGCGCCGGGGCCCGGAGCAGCTCCTCGACCGTCCCCGCGTCCTTGACGCCGCGGAAGTACAGGTCGCTGGAGAGGTTGGTCGTCGCGGAGGACAGCGAGCCGTCGGGCGCGGCGTCCGGTCCGAAGTACCGCGAGCGTTCGCCGGTGACGGTCAGGAAGCCGTCGGCCAGCACGCAGACCTGGTCGGCGGCCTGCGCCCAGCCGGTGCCGAAGCCGAGGTTCGCGTAGTCCCGGCCCACGATGTGCGGGATGCCGTACTCGGTGTACCGGATGACGGCCGACAGGCCCCGGTCGGACGGGTGGTGGCCGCGGTCACCGGGTCCGGCGGACGCCGCGGCGGGCGGCGAGGCGGTGACGACGGCGAGGGCCGCGCCGGCGAGCGCCAGGTGTTTCAGACGGGTGCGGAGGTGCAACGTGCCTCCCAACGGGTCGATGCGCACTGCGAGTCGGACCATGCACGCAGGTGCCCGACCCGGTGTCAACATCCCGTTCGGTATCCGAGGTCCGGGCAGGGGCGGCCCGCCGCCCGGTACTTGACCTTCCGCCCGTCCCACGCCGAGGATCACGCCATGGAACGACTCCTCAGCCGCGCCGTCGACGGTGTCCTGCGCACGAGCGCCCAGCGCGTCCCCGACCGGGTCGCCGTCCGGTACGCCGACCGGATGTGGACGTACGCCGAGCTGGACACGGCCGTCACCACCGCCGCCGCCGTCCTGAGGGAGCCCCACCACGGTCTGGCCCTGCCCGACGCCGCGCGGGTGGCCACCTACGGCCACAACTCGGACGCGTACCTGATCGCGTTCCTCGCCTGCTCCCGGGCCGGGCTGATCCACGTGCCGGTCAACCACCACCTCACCGGCGACGACCTGGCCTACGTCCTGGAGCAGTCGGGCACCTCGCTCGTCCTGGCCGACCCGGCCCTCGCGGACCGCGTGCCCGAGGGCTTCGCGGTCAAGGCCCTGCGGGACGCGCCCGGTTCACTGCTCGACGCGCTCGCGGCGCCGGAGGAGTACGACACCGACCGCGACGCCCGCGAGTTCGTCCAGCTCCTGTACACCTCGGGCACCACCGCCCTGCCCAAGGGCGCCACGATGACCCACCGGGCACTCGTCCACGAGTACGCGAGCGCCGTCGAGGCCCTCGACCTGAGCGAGGACGACCGGCCGGTGCACGCCCTGCCGCTGTACCACTCGGCGCAGATGCACGTCTTCCTGCTGCCCTACCTGGCCGTGGGCGCGGAGAACACGATCGTCGACGGACCCGACCCGGACGTCCTGTTCGACCTGGTCGAGGCCGGCCGCGCGGACAGCGTCTTCGCCCCGCCGACCGTGTGGATCGGCCTGGCGAACCACCCGGACTTCGCCACCCGCGACCTGTCGGCGCTGCGCAAGGCGTACTACGGGGCCTCGATCATGCCCGTGCCCGTCCTGGAGCGGCTGCGCGCCCGGCTGCCGGGCCTCGCCTTCTACAACTGCTTCGGGCAGTCGGAGATCGGCCCGCTCGCCACCGTCCTCCGACCCGAGGAGCACGAGGGGCGGATGGACTCCTGCGGCCGGCCCGTCCGGCACGTCGAGGCCCGGGTCGTCGACGAGGACGGCGAGGACGTCCCCGACGGCACCCCCGGCGAGATCGTCTACCGCTCGCCGCAGCTGTGCGACGGCTACTGGGGCAAGCCCGAGGAGACGAAGGCCGCCTTCCGCGGCGGCTGGTTCCGCTCCGGCGACCTCGCCGTCCGCGACGCCGAGGGCTACCTCACCATCGTCGACCGGGTGAAGGACGTCATCAACTCCGGTGGCGTCCTGGTCGCCTCGCGGCAGGTCGAGGACGCCCTCTACACCCACCCCGGGGTCGCCGAGGTGGCGGTGATCGGGCTTCCCGACGAGCGCTGGATCGAGGCGGTCACGGCCGTCGTCGTCCCCCGGGGCGAGGTCGCCGAGGCCGAACTCATCGCCCACGCCCGGGAGGCCCTCGCCTCCTTCAAGGCGCCGAAGCGGGTGCACTTCGTGGACGCGCTTCCCCGCAACGCCAGCGGCAAGATCCTCAAGCGTGAGCTGAGGGACCGCTTCGGCGCCCGGTGACACCGGCGGCGCGCGGGACCCTTCAGCCCGTGCGCTCCTCCACGACGCAGAGGATGTTGCCCTCACTGTCCTTGAACCAGGCGCCCCTCATGGTGTCCGACTCGACCACGCCGTCCACCGTCTTCAGGCCCGGCAGGTCGTAGTCCTCGAAGGCCACGCCCTTGGAGCTCAGCTCCTTCATCTCGGTGTCGAGGTCCTCCACCTTCCAGCTCGCCAGGGTGTGTCCGGCCCGGCCGCCGTGAGGCGTCTCGTACAGCCCGATCATCGTGCCACCGCATGCGTACCGGGTGTCCTCGGCCGAATCCTTCACGAGGGGAAGACCGAGGGTCTCGGAGTAGAAGCGCTTGGCCCGGGCCATGTCGCCGACCGGAATGATCGCGACCACGGGGGAGTCCGACAGCATCGCAACCACCTCCTCCCTCCAGGCTACGCGCCGCGGAGGTCGACGATCCGCTTGATCTTGCCCACCGAGCGCTCCAGCGTCCCGGGGTCGACCACCTCGACCGCGGCCGACACCCCGATCCCGTCCTTCACCCCCGCCGCGATCGCCCGCGCGGCCTCCGCCCGCTCCTCGCCGGTCGCGTCCGCCCGGGCCTCGGCCCGCACGGTCAGGGCGTCGAGCCGGCCCTCCCGGGTCAGCCGCAGCTGGAAGTGCGGGGCGACGGCCGGGGTGCGGAGCACGATCTCCTCGACCTGCGTGGGGAACAGGTTCACCCCGCGCAGGATGATCATGTCGTCGCTGCGCCCGGTGACCTTCTCCATCCGCCGGAACACCCGCGCGGTCCCCGGCAGCAGCCGGGTGAGGTCCCGCGTCCGGTAGCGGATCACCGGCATGGCCTCCTTGGTGAGCGAGGTGAAGACGAGCTCCCCCTCCGCCCCGTCCGGCAGGACCTCACCGGTGAAGGGATCCACGATCTCCGGGTAGAAGTGGTCCTCCCAGACGTGCAGCCCGTCCTTGGTCTCCACGCACTCCTGTGCCACGCCGGGCCCGATCACCTCCGACAGCCCGTAGATGTCGACCGCGTCGATCGCGAACCGGTCCTCGATCTCCTTGCGCATGGCCTCCGTCCACGGCTCCGCGCCGAAGACGCCCACCTTCAGCGAGGTCGACCGCGGGTCCACGCCCTGGCGCTCGAACTCGTCGAGCAGGGTGAGCATGTACGAGGGGGTCACCATGATGATCTCGGGCTCGAAGTCCTGGATCAGCTGCACCTGCCGTGCCGTCATGCCGCCGGACGCGGGGATGACGGTGCAGCCGAGCCGCTCGGCGCCGTAGTGCGCGCCCAGGCCGCCGGTGAAGAGCCCGTAGCCGTAGGCCACATGGACCTTGTGGCCGGGCCGTGCCCCGGCGGCGCGCAGCGAACGGGCCACCATGTCCGCCCACATGTCCAGGTCTCCGTCGGTGTAGCCGACGACCGTCGGCCGGCCGGTGGTGCCGCTGGAGGCGTGGAGGCGCCGGATGCGCGAGGGGTCGACGGCGAACATGCCGAAGGGGTAGTGCTCGCGCAGGTCGGCCTTGGTGGTGAGCGGGAAGCGGGCCAGGTCCGCGAGGGTGCGGCAGTCGTCCGGGGTCACCCCGGCCGCGTCGAAGGACCGGCGGTAGAAGTCGACGTTCGCGTAGGCGTGCCGCAGCGTCGCGCGCAGCCGCTCCAGCTGCAGCGCCGCCAGCTCGTCGCGCCCCAGCAGCTCGCCGCTGTCCAGCAGGTCCCTCATGCGCCGCTCCTCCATCGCCGTAAAACGGACAACCGATCATTCGGTAGATGCGTTCCGGGTCAGTAAAACCGCCGACACCCCCGGCTTGGCAAGGGGGCGGGAGAAGTTTTCCGGGCCCGCGTCGGCGCGGGGCGCCGCGCGACGGCTACGAGGCGTCCGGCGCCGCGGCGTCGCGGTCGTGCGCGGTCACCACGGCGTGCAGGAGGCCGGGGAAGCGGGCGTCGAACTCCTGGCGGCGCAGGGTGTTCAGGCGGGAGGTGCCGGCGTAGTGCTGGCGGACGAGACCGGCCTCGCGCAGCACGTGGAAGTGGTGGGTGGCGGTGGACTTGCCGACCGGCAGGTCGATGGCGCCGCAGGCGAGCGCCTCCTCCGCCCGGTACAGCTCGGCGACGATCCGGCGCCTGACCGGGTCCACGAGCGCGTCGAGGACGTCCTGGAGGCCGATCGTGCCGAGCTCGGGGTGGGGCGGGACGCGGTCACGGCCGCCGGTGCGCGCTGCTGTCATGGGTGTGGACCTCCGAAGGCATCGTACGGCGGCGATCGAAGTTTTACCAGCATCGAAGTTTGACAGTGGTCGAACCTTGCGCTTGGCTGGGGGCACGCCGGCGGAACGGTCCGCGCACCGCCGGCGCCGACGGGGAGGGGAAGCCCGATGAGCGAGGCCAGGACGGTCCGGTTCCACGCGTACGGCGGTCCGGAGGTGCTCCGGATCGAGGACGTCGAGGTCGGCGAGCCCGGCCCCGGCGAACTCCTGCTGCGCGTCGAGGCCATCGGCGTCAACCGCGCCGAGGCGCTCTTCCGCGCCGGCCGCTACATCGAGCCGGCCCGCGGCTTCCCCGCCCGCCTCGGCCTGGAGGCATCGGGCGTCGTCGAGGCCGTGGGCGACGGCGTGACCGGCTTCGTGACCGGGCAGGCGGTGAGCGTGGTCCCCTCGTTCTCCATGAACGACCACGGCGTCTACGCCGAGCGCGCCCTCGTCCCCGCCTCCTCCGTCGTGCCGCGGCCCGAGGGCCTCGGCGCCGTCGAGGCCGCCGCCGTCTGGATGCCGTACGTCACGGCCTACGGCGGTCTCGTCGAGGTCGGCGGCGTGCGCGCCGGGGACACCGTGGTGCTCACCGCCGCCTCCAGCAGCGTGGGCCTGGCCGCGATCCGCACCGCCCACCGCGTCGGAGCCGTCCCCGTCGCCACCACCCGCACCCGTGCCAAGAGGGACGCCCTGCTCCAGGCGGGCGCGGCCGAGGTGATCGTCACCGACGAGGAGGACCTCGCCGAGAGGGTCCTCGCCCTGACCGCGGGGCGCGGCGCGGACCTCGCCTTCGACGCCGTCGCAGGCCCCGGCGTCACCGACCTCGTCCGGGCCGTCGCCCCCGGCGGCACCGTGCTGCTCTACGGCGGCGTCAGCGGGCTCCCGACCCCGTACCCGGCCTTCGACCTCGGGATGCCCGCCGTCTCCCTGCGGACCTACACGATGCCGGAGACGACCAGGGACCCGGAACGGCTGCGCAGGGCCCGCGCCTTCGTCGAGTCCGGGGTCCGCACCGGCGCGGTCGCACCGGCCGTCGACCGCACCTTCCCGCTCGACGCGATCGTCGACGCCCACCGCGCCCTGGAGGCGGGCCACCAGGTGGGGAAGATCGTCGTGACCGTGCCCCACTGAGCTCGTGGAGCGTCAGGAGGCCCAGTGCGCGGGGCGGTCGAAGCCCTCGGGCAGGCGGGTGGCGGCGTTCCCGCGCGCCGAGTTCAGCTGCGGCTGGGTGAGGAACAGCGCCCCGGTCAGGTCCGCGCCCGACAGGTCGGCGTCGCGCAGGTCGGCGCCGATCAGATCGGCCAGCGACAGATCGGCCCCGGTGAGGTCGGCGGCGATCAGCAGCGCCCCGCGCAGGTCCGCGCCCCGCAGCGCGGCTCCCCGCAGCCGCCTGCCGATCAGGTCCGCCCCGCGGCGGCTCTTCGGTTTCCCGCCGGCCGTGGCGCGGACCAGCTCACTGGTCCGCAGCAGCAGCGGGTTCACCCCGGCCCGCACGGGCGCGACGTCGAGCGCCTCCAGGACGGCGGGCGTCTCGCGGGTGAGCGCCTCGACCCGGTCGACCGCCGCGCGCAGCTCGGGATGAACGGGCCGCGCCGTCTCCAGGGCCAGCGCCTCGGTGAGGTAGCGCAGCAGCTCGTGCAACTGGCGCACCACCGGGAACACCTCGTACATCCGCGCCGCCGTCTCCGGCGCCTCGCGCCAGGACACCCCGCCGAAGGTCACCTGGGACACGTGCTGCCCGGCGCCGAAGCAGTCGTACACCGTGCAGCCCTGGAAGCCGCTCGGCCGCAGCCGGGTGTGGATGCCGCAGCGGAAGTCCTCCCGGAGGTTCCGGCACGGCTCCCCGGACGCCTTGTCCACCGCGAAGTCCGCCGACCGGGCGAAGGGGAGCGCGACGCAGCACAGGCCGAAGCAGTTCGCGCAGTCGCCGCGCAGCGCGGATTCCCGGATCTCGGGCACGGGGTTCCTTCGCGGTTCGGGGACGGTTCGCCCACCGTATCGCGCTCTCCGCGAAACCGATTGCGAAGATCATCGGCGACCGGTGAGGATCGGCCCCATGCCGCTGCTCACGACGTACGACGGGACCGTGCTCTCCTACCGCACCCTGGGGGAGGGGGAGCCGCTCGTGTGCCTGGCCGGCGGGCCGATGCGCGACGCCTCCTACCTCGGCGACCTCGGTGGGCTCGCCGCCCACCGCACCCTGGTCCTGCTCGACGCCCGCGGCACCGGCGCGAGCGCCGCACCCGCCGACCCCGGCACGTACCGCTGCGACCGGCAGGTCGGCGACGTCGAGGCCCTCCGCGCCCACCTCGGCCTGGAGCGCATGGACCTCCTCGGCCACTCGGCGGGGGGCAACCTCGCCACGCTGTACGCCGCCGCCCACCCCGCCCGGGTCCGCTCCCTGGTCCTGGTCACCTCCGCCGGCCGCGCGGTCGGCGTCGGCACCACCGACGAGGAGTGGGACGAGGCCGTCACCGTCTTCGCCGGCCGCCCCTGGTACGCGGAGGCGAGGGCCGCGCTCGACGCGACCGACGCCGACACCCCGCTGCAGCGCCTCCTCGACATCACCGCCCCCTTCGCCTACGGCCGCTGGGACGCGGCCGCGCGGGAGCACGCCGCCGCGGCGGCGTGGCAGATGAACATCGAGGCGGCGACCGCGTACCACGGCGAAGGGGCCTACGACCCGGAGGAGACCCGCCGCCGCCTCACCGCGCTCACCGCGCCCGTCCTCGTCCTGGCGGGGGAGTACGACGCGGGGCCGACCCCGGCCAAGGCCGCCGGGGCGGCCGCCTTCTTCCCGCACGCCGAGCTCGTCGTCCAGCCGGGCGCCGCCCACTTCCCCTGGGTCGACGACCCCGACGCCTTCCGCCGCCCCGTCGCCGCCTTCCTCGACCCGGAGGTGCGCACGGTCACCGTCGACGGCGTCCGGCTCGCCCACCGGGTCTCCGGCCCCGAGGACGCCCCGCCGGTCGTCCTGGTCCACGGGCGCGGCGAGGACGGCACCACCTGGACGGAGATCGCCGCCGACCTCGCCGCCGACCACCGCGTCCACGCCCTCGACCTGCGCGGCCACGGGCTCAGCGACCGGCCGGGCGGCTACGGCTTCGACGCCTTCCGCGACGAACTCGGCGGCTTCCTGCGGGCCCTCGGACTCACCGGCGCCACCGTCGTCGCCCACTCCATGGGCGCCGGGGCCGCCCTCCTCCTCGCCCAGCGCGACCCCGGCCTCATCGGCCGTCTGGTCCTGGAGGAGCCCCCGGGCTTCCAGCCGCTCGACCCGCCGCGCCCGCCCGCCGAACGCCCCGCGGGACCGCTCGCCTTCGACTGGGCGGTCGTCCCGGAGACCGACGCCCAGCTGAACGCCCCGGACCCCCGCTGGCTCGCGGAGCTGCCCGCGATCACGGCCCCCACCCTGGTCCTCGCCGGCGGCCCCGCCAGCCACGTCCCGCAGGACCGGCTCGCCGCCCTCGCCGACCGCGTCCCCGGCGCCCGGCTCGTGACGATCCCGGCGGGGCACCTCGTCCACACCGAGCGGCCCGCCGCGTTCCTCGCGGCGATCAGGGAGTTCGGCCTGAGCTGAGCGCGCCGTCCGCGGGCGGCGCCGCGGCGCCGTCGCCGTACCGCTCCCGTACGGCCATGACCTCGTCCCCGTGCTCGAAGGCCCATGCCCCGAACGCGCCGATGGGGACGAGCAACGTCCGTCCCAGATCGGTGAGTGCGTAGGAGACCAGGGGTGGCGGTCCGGGGTCGGCGCGCCGCTCCACCAGCCCGTTGAACTCCAGCCGCCGCAGCGTCTCGGTGAGGACCTTGGCGCTGATGCCGCCGATCCGGCGCCGCAGTTCGCCGTGGCGGCCCGGCCCGCCGCGCAGGGACCAGAGCACCACCGAGTTCCAGGTGTTGGCCAGCAGGTCGAAGGCGAGGCGGGCACGGCAGTCGGCAAGGTGTCCGTCGGAAGTCACGTACCAGATGGTGCCCGACCCGCTCCCTAGTGTCGTCCCCGGAAGCGCCCCGGACGGGGTGCGGAGAGGGGACGGGACCATGAGGATCGGACTGCTGGGAGCGGGGAACATGGCGGACGCCCTCGCCGGCCACTGGGTCCGGGCGGGGCACGAGGTGCTCGTCGGCGGACGCGACGAGGAGAGGGCGCGGCGCCTCGCGGCCCGCCTCGGCGCGGACGTCCGGTACGGGTCCCTGCGCGCCGCCGCCGGATTCGGCGAGGTGGTGACGGCCGCCCTGCCGTACGGGGCGGGCCAGGAGGTCGTCGCGGAGCTGGCGGCACCGCTGGGCGGCAGGGTGCTGCTCGACTGCGCCAACCCGGTGGGCCCCGGCTTCCGCCTGCTCACCGTCGGCGGCCCGTCGGCGGCCCGGCGGCTCGCCGACGCGGCGCCGGACGCGCGGGTGGTGAAGGGGTTCAACCTCTGCCACGAGGACGTGTGGCGGATGGACCCGCCCGTCTTCGACGGCCGGCCCCTGGGGGTGCCCGTCTGCGGGGACGACCCGGCGGCGCTCGCCCTGGTGGGCGAGCTGGTCCGGGACGCGGGCTGCGTGCCCCTCGCCGCGGGCGGACTCGACCGGGCCGGCCTCCTGGAGGCGACGGCCGCGCTCTTCATCGGCCTGTGGGTCGGCGAGGGGGCGGACGCGCGGTCGGCGGTCCCGCCGCTCGCGTACGCGGCGGGACCGCCGACGGCCTGACGGGCGGGGCGGACGGCGGCCCCGGAGCCGGGGCCCCGGGCCCGTCGGCGCCGTCCCGCCGCCCGGGTCCGGGGGGTCAGGGGGCCGCGCCCTCCGCGTCCGCCTCGACCGCCACCGCGCGGGCCCAGCGGTAGTCGGCCTTCCCGCTGGGTGAGCGCTCGATGCGGTCCGCCAGGACGAGCTGCCGGGGCACCTTGTACCCGGCCAGCCGGGAGCGGCAGTGGGTCTGGAGGGACTCCAGGTCCAGGGCGGGGGCGTCGGGCCGGAGCTGGACGACGGCGGCGACGTGGTTGCCCCAGCGGGCGTCGGGCACGCCGGCGACGAGGGCGTCGTACACGTCGGGGTGGGACTTCAGCGCCTGCTCCACCTCCTCGGGGTAGACCTTCTCGCCGCCGGTGTTGATGCACTGCGAACCGCGGCCGAGCACGGTCACGACGCCCGCCTCGTCCACCGTCGCCATGTCCCCGAGGAGGACCCAGCGCACGCCGTCCCGTTCGAAGAAGGTCTCGGCGGTCTTGGCGGGGTCGTTGTAGTAGCCGAGCGGCACGTGGCCGCGCTGGGCGAGCCGGCCGGTGGCGCCCGCCGCGACCGGTTCCAGGGTCACCGGGTCGACCACCTGGGTGCGTTCGTTCACGTGGAGCCGGAAGCCGCGGGCCGGGCCCGAGTCGTCGGTGGCGCGGCCGTTGGAACCCGACTCGGTGGAGCCGAAGTTGTTGAGCAGCAGCACGTTCGGCATGAGCTCCTGGAGCTGGGCCCGCACGGTGTCCGACATGATCGCCCCGGAGGAGGAGAGGCTGAACAGCGCGGACAGGTCGGTGTCCCGCTGCGGGCCGCTCAGCGCGTCCACGAGGGGGCGCAGCATCGCGTCCCCGACCAGGGAGATGCTGGAGACCCTCTCCTTCTCCAGGGTGCGCAGGACCTCCTCGGGCACGTACTTGCGGTGCAGGACGACCCGCTGGCCGTAGTCGAAGGCGATGAACGCGGTGAGCGTGGACGTGCCGTGCATGAGGGGCGGCGCGGGGAAGAAGGTGATGCCGGCGCCGCCGGCCGCGACCCGCTCGGCCAGCTCCTCGGGGCGTTTGACCGGCTCGCCCGAGGGATCGCCGCCGAACAGGCCGGCGAAGAAGAGGTCCTCCTGGCGCCACAGGACGCCCTTGGGCATGCCGGTGGTACCGCCCGTGTAGATGATGAAGAGGTCGTCCCCCGAGCGCGGGCCGAAGCCGCGGCCGGGGGATCCGGCGGCCTCCGCCTCGGTGTAGGCGACGCACTCCAGCGGCGGCGCCCCCTCGGGCGGGGTCCCCACCCGCACGAGGTGCCGCAGTCTCGTGGTCCGCGGCAGCGCCGCCGCGACCCGGTCGGTGAACTCGGCGTCGAAGACGAGCGCGGCCAGGTCGGCGTCGCGGTAGAGGTAGACCAGCTCCTCCTCCACGTACCGGTAGTTGACGTTCACCGGCACGATCCGGGCCTTGAGGCACGCGAGGACGGTCTGGAGGTACTCGACGCCGTTGTACAGGTGGAGGCCGAGGTGTTCGCCGGGCCGGAGGCCCGCGTCGACGAGGTGGTGGGCGATCCGGTTGGCGGCCTCGTCCAGTGCGGCGTAGGTGAGCCGGCGTTCCGCGCCGGTGCCCGGATGGTCGACGTACACCAGCGCCTCGCGCTCCGGGACCACGTCGACCACCGATTCGAACAGGTCGGCAAGGTTGTACTCCACCGTTCCTCCTGACGCCGGATCGCACGGGCTCACATGGACTCGGCGGTCATTAGAGCGCCGACCGCCCGACGGCGGAAGAGGGTGCGCAGAAGAATCTGACTGAGTGTCAGAAAACTATTGAACTGGACCCCCGGCTCCTGCAACCTGTTCCAGAACTGGAGACGGGAGGCCCCCATGGGCGGCACCGAACACCTCAGCGTCCGGCGCGAAGGCGCCACGCTCGTCCTCACCTTGAACCGGCCCGAAGCCAAGAACGCCCTCTCGCTGCCGATGCTCGTCGGCCTCTACGACGGGTGGCTGGAGGCCGACGCCGACGACACCGTCCGCTCGGTCGTCCTCACCGGCGCCGGCGGAGCCTTCTGCGCCGGCATGGACCTCAAGGCCCTCGCCGGCGCCGGCATGGCGGGCGAGCAGTACCGCGACCGGCTCAAGGAGGACCCCGACCTGCACTGGAAGGCGATGCTCCGCCACCACCGGCCCCGCAAGCCCGTCATCGCGGCCGTCGAGGGCCACTGCGTCGCCGGCGGCACCGAGATCCTCCAGGGCACCGACATCAGGGTCGCCGGCGCCTCCGCCACCTTCGGGCTCTTCGAGGTGCGGCGCGGCCTCTTCCCGATCGGCGGCTCCACCGTCCGCCTGCCGCGCCAGATCGCCCGCACCCACGCCCTGGAGATGCTGCTCACCGGCCGCCCCTACACCGCCGACGAAGCCGCCCGCATCGGCCTCGTCGGCCGGGTCGTCCCCGACGGCACCGCCCTGGACACCGCCCTCGACCTCGCCGAACGCGTCAACGCCTGCGGCCCGCTGGCCGTCGAGGCCGTCAAGGCGTCCGTCTACGAGACCGCCGAGATGACCGAGACGGACGGGCTGGCCGCCGAACTCGCCCGCGGGTGGCCGATCTTCGACACGGCGGACGCGAAGGAGGGCGCCCAGGCGTTCGCGGAGAAGCGGCCGGCGGTCTACCGGCGCGAGTGAGCGCCCCCGCGGCCCCGCCCCGAGACGCCGGGCCCGCACCCCGGCGCCGCACCCCACGCCCGCCCCAACGAAGGAGCCGTCCCGTGACAGCCTCCGCACCACCGCCGGAAACCCTCCGCGCCCCCCTCGTCGTCGAGTTCCCCTTCACCCGCTCCCTCGGGCCCGTCCAGTCGGCCTTCCTCACCGGCCTGCGCGAGCGGACCGTCCTCGGCGTCCGCACCGAGGACGGACAGGTCCTCGTCCCGCCCGTCGAGTACGACCCCGTCACCGCGGCCGAACTCCGCGACCTCGTCGAGGTCGGCGCCACCGGCACGGTCACCACCTGGGCCTGGAACCCGGAACCCCGCCGCGGCCAGCCCCTCGCCACCCCCTTCGCCTGGGTCCTCGTCCGCCTGGACGGCGCCGACACCGCGCTCCTGCACGCCCTGGACGCACCCGGCCCCGAAGCCGTCCGCACCGGCCAGCGGGTCCGCGTCCGGTGGGCCGCCGAACGCTCCGGCGCCATCACCGACATCGCCTGCTTCGAACCCCACGACGGCGCCCCGGACCGGGAGGAGGCCCGGGGCCACGACGGGACGTTCCCCGACCCCGTCACCGGCATCGTCGCCCCCGCCCGCCTGGACTACACCTACAGCCCCGGCCGCGCCCAGGCCCGCTACCTGCGCGCGCTCGGCGACCGCCGCACCGTCGGCGAACGCTGCCCGTCCTGCGCCAAGGTGTACGTGCCGCCGCGCGGCGCCTGCCCCACCTGCGGGGTCGCCACCACCGACCAGGTCGAGGTCGGCCCGCGCGGCACCGTCACGACCTTCTGCATCGTCAACATCAAGGCGAAGAACCTCGACATCGAGGTCCCCTACGTCTACGCCCACATCGCCCTGGACGGCGCCGGACTCGCCCTCCACGGCCGCATCGCGGGCATCCCCTACGACCAGGTCCGGATGGGCCTGCGCGTCGAGCCGGTGTGGAGCGACGACGGCCGCTACCCCGACCACTACCGGCCCTGCGGTGAACCGGACGCCGACTACGACACGTACAAGGAGCTGCTGTGACGACGGACCGGGAGGTGGCCATCGTCGCCTTCGCCCAGAGCGACCACCTGCGCCGCACCGACGACCTCTCCGAGGTCGAGATGCTCATGCCCGTCCTGCACGAGGTCCTCGGCCGGACCGGGCTGAAGGCCGCCGACATCGGGTTCACCTGCTCCGGCTCCTCCGACTACCTGGCCGGCCGCGCCTTCTCCTTCACCATGGCCCTCGACGGCGTCGGCGCCTGGCCGCCCCTTTCGGAGTCCCACGTGGAGACGGACGGTGCCTGGGCCCTGTACGAGGCCTGGGTGAAACTCCTGACCGGCGAGGCCGACACCGCGCTCGTCTACTCCTACGGCAAGACCTCGCCCGGCTCCGTCCGCGACGTCCTCACCCGCCAGCTCGACCCGTACTACCTCGCCCCGCTCTGGCCCGACTCCGTCGCCCTCGCCGCCCTCCAGGCCCAGGCCCTCGTCGACGCCGGCGCCACCGACGAACCCGCCCTCGCCGCCATCGCCGCCCGCAGCCGCGAGGACGCCCGCGCCAACCCGCACGCCCAGCTCCCCGGCGCCCGCCCCCAGGGCGACTACGTCGTCCGGCCGCTGCGGACCGGCGACTGCCCGCCGATCGGCGACGGCGCCGCCGCCGTCATCCTCGCCGCCGGCGACCGTGCCCGCGCACTCTGCGCCCGCCCCGCCTGGATCCGCGGCATGGACCACCGCATCGAGGCCCACTCCCTCGGCGTCCGCGACCTCACCGACTCGCCGTCCACCCGGCTCGCCGCCGAACGCGCCGGTGCCTTCGACCGGCCCGTCGACACCGCCGAACTCCACGCGCCCTTCACCTCCCAGGAGGTCGTCCTCACCCGGGCGCTCGGCCTGGACGACACGGTCCGGATCAATCCCTCCGGCGGCGCCCTCGCCGCGAACACCGTCATGGCCGCCGGACTCGTCCGGCTCGGCGAGGCCGCCGCCCGCATCCACCGCGGGGAGTCCGACCGGGCCCTCGCCCACGCCACCTCGGGCCCCTGCCTCCAGCAGAACCTGGTCGCCGTCCTGGAAGGAGAAACCCGTGCCTAAGGAGCCCGTGGCGATCGTCGGGGTCGGCCAGACCAAGCACGTCGCCGCCCGCCACGACGTGTCGATCGCCGGACTCGTCCGCGAGGCCGCCGTCCGCGCCCTGCAGGACGCCGCACTCACCTGGGCGGACGTCGACGCCGTCGTCATCGGCAAGGCCCCCGACTTCTTCGAGGGCGTGATGATGCCGGAGCTGTACCTCGCCGACGCGCTCGGCGCGGTGGGCAAACCCATGCTCCGGGTCCACACCGCCGGCTCCGTCGGGGGCTCCACCGCCCTCGTCGCCGCCAACCTCGTCGCCGCGCGCGTCCACCGGACGGTCCTCACCCTCGCCTTCGAGAAACAGTCCGAGTCCAACGCCATGTGGGGCCTCTCCCTGCCCGTCCCCTTCCAGCAGCCGCTGCTCGCCGGCGCCGGCGGCTTCTTCGCCCCGCACGTGCGCGCGTACATGCGGCGCACCGGCGCGCCCGGCTCCATCGGCTCCCTCGTCGCGTACAAGGACCGGCGCAACGCGCTGAAGAACCCCTACGCCCACCTCCACGAGCACGACCTCACCCTGGAGAAGGTGCAGGCGTCCCCGATGCTCTGGGACCCCATCCGCTACTCCGAGACGTGCCCGTCCTCCGACGGCGCCTGCGCGATGATCCTCACCGACCGGGCCGGCGCCGCCCGCGCCCCGCGCCCGCCCGCCTGGGTGCACGGCGGCGCGATGCGCAGCGAGCCGACCCTCTTCGCCGGCAAGGACTTCGTCTCGCCCCGGGCCGGCCGCGACTGCGCCGCCGACGTCTACCGCCAGGCCGGCGTGACCGACCCGCGGCGGGAGATCGACGCCGTCGAGATGTACGTGCCGTTCTCCTGGTACGAACCCATGTGGCTGGAGAACCTGGGCTTCGCCGCCGAGGGGGAGGGCTGGAAGCTCACCGAGGCCGGGGTCACCGAACTCGACGGCGACCTGCCCGTGAACCCCTCCGGCGGAGTCCTCTCCACCAACCCCATCGGCGCCTCGGGCATGATCCGCTTCGCCGAGGCCGCCCTCCAGGTGCGCGGCGACGCCGGCGAGCACCAGGTCGACGGCGCGCGCCGGGCGATGGGCCACGCCTACGGCGGCGGCGCCCAGTTCTTCTCCATGTGGCTGGTGGGGGACACCCCGCCCGCCGGCTGAGCCGCGGCGCCCCCGGGCGCCTACCCTGGCGCGCATGACAGCGGAACGCGACCTGACCCGGCTCCTCGCCGGGATGCGGCCGGAACTCGACCCCGGCCGGTACGTCTTCACCACGGTGGACGGCCCCGTCCCGGACGGGGTCGCCCCGGTGGTCACCGTCGCCGAGTCCGAGGGCCTCACCCTCGTCCTGCGCCAGGAGGAGGCCGACGCCGCCGGACTCGTCTACGACTACGTGGCGGGGCGGATCACCCTGCGCGTCCACTCCGCCCTCGACGCCGTCGGGCTCACCGCCGCCGTCGCGGGCGAGCTCGCCGCGGCCGGGATGAGCTGCAACGTGGTGGCCGGATTCCATCACGACCATCTGTTCGTCGAACATGCCGAGGCAGAGCGCGCGTTGGCCGTTCTCGACCGTCTCGCGGCGCGATCCGAGAGCTTCCGTGATTGACCGTTGCATACCGTGGCGACGGGCGTACGCTGGGGCTTTCGCGGGGCTCCCGCCCGGCGCCGTTCCCCGTGCGCCGGTCGTGCGCCCTCGGTGTGGGGGTGGAACGTGGCACGACAGGGAGGCCGGCCGGCCCGTCAGGGATTCGGCCTCTTCGAACGCGAGGCGGCGCTCACGGCGGCCGAGGACGCGCTGGACCTGCTGACCGGTCTGGCCGACGACCCGCCCTGGCCCGACCACGCCCCCGTCCCCGCGCCGCGCGGCGCCCGGGGCCCCCACCTCGTCGCCGTCCCCGACACCCCCGCCGCCGACCACGGCGCCCCGTCGGACACGACCGCGCAGGACGAGCGGCACCGCCCGGACGGCCGCCTCCCGGCCCCGTCCGAAGTCCCCCGCGAGGCGACGGACCCGGCGGAGACCGCCCGCCACCCCGCCGACCTGACGCCGGACCGGCCCCGCACCGCCCGGCGCGGCGGCATCCTCGCCTACGCCGCCCCCGCCGGACTCGGCAAGACGACGCTCCTCGCGGAGATCCGCCGCCGCGCCGCCGCCCGAGGCTGCACCGTCCTCTCCGCCCGCGGCGGCGACCAGGAGCAGCGCGTGGCCTTCCACGTCGCCCGGCAGCTCCTCCAGCCCCAGCTGGCCCACGCCACCGACACCGAACTGCGCGAACGCCTCGGCTCCTGGTACGACATCGTCGGCCCCGCCCTCGGGCTCCGCGCCGCCGCCGAAGGCTCGCCCCCCGACCCCCAGGGCCTGCGCGACGGCCTCGACTGGGTCCTCACCCACCTCGCCGTCCGGCGCGACCCGCTCGTCGTCGTCCTCGACGACGCCCACTGGGCCGACCCCGAGTCCCTCGGCTGGCTCGCCGCCTTCGCGCCCCGCGCCGAAGAGCTCCCCATGCTGCTCGTCGTCGCCTACCGCCCCGACGAACTCCCCGACGAAGGAGCCGAGTTCACCGGACACCGGTCGGGCCGCCGCCCCGTCGGCCTGGCCCCGCTCACCTCCGACGCCATCGCCAGCCTCGTCCGCGACCGCGTCGGCGCCCACGCCGACGACACCTTCTGCCGCGAGTGCTGGACGGTCACCTCGGGCAACCCCTTCGAGGCCGTCGAACTCGCCGCCAAGGTCCGCGACCACGGACTCGAACCCACCGCCGGCGGCGCCCACGAACTCCGGGACCTCGCCGCCGCCCTCAAGGGCAGCGGCCTCGTCACCCGCCTCGAACGCCTCGGCGCCCCCACCGTGCGCCTGGCCTGGGCCTGCGCCGTCCTCGGCACCCAGATCTCCCCGCAGCTCGCCGGCGCCGTCGCCGGCCTCGGCGGCGAGGAGGTCGCCGACTACGCCGACCGGCTGCGCGAGGCCCGCGTCCTCGCCGAGGCGGACGGCCCCGACGACCCCCTCGAATTCGTCCACCCGCTCATCGCCACCACCGTCTACCGCTCCATCCCCGCCGCCACCCGCGTCGCCCTGCACGGCCAGGCCGCCTGGTGCGTCGTCGACGCCGGACTCGGCCCCACCGCCGCGGCCCGCCACCTCCTGGAGACCCACCCCGAAGGCGACCCGTGGGTCGTCGGACAACTGCGCGCCGCGGCCGGCGAGAACCTCCGGGCCGGCGCCCCCGACGCCGCCCGCCGCTTCCTCGCCCGCGCCCTGCGGGAACCGCCCGCCCACGACGACCGGGCCGCCGTCCTCTTCGAGCTCGGCTGCTCCTCGCTCCTCACCGAACCCGCCACCACCGTCAACCACCTGCGGGCCGCCCTGGAGGAGCCCGTCTCCGACCCCGCGCTCCGCCACGGCATCGTCTACCGCCTCTCCCAGGTCCTCGCCCACAGCGACCGCCTCGTCGAGGCGTCCGAGCTGCTCGGCCGCGAGGCCCGGCAGACCACCGACGCCCGCAGCCGGCTGCGGATGCAGGCCGAGAAGTTCATGTGGGACGCCTTCCGCGCCGACGAACCCGAGTCGCCCGCCCGCTCCCGCCGCCTCACCGCCCTCGCCGACCGGCTCACCGGCCGCGACCTCACCGAGCGGTACATCATCGGGCTGCGCGCCTGGGACGCCACCCTGCGCGCCGAGCCCTCCTCCGTCGCCCTCGCCCACGCCGAGCGCGCCCTGGAAGGCGGTCTGAGCTGGGCCGACGAGAGCCGCGGCTTCGAGGTGCCCGTCCTGACCGCCCTCACCTTCCTCTACGCCGACCGGCCCGGCCGCGCCGAGGAACTCTTCGCGGCCGGCACCGCCGAGTTCGAGCGCCAGGGCTGGCGGGGCGGCCACCTCTCCTTCGCGTACACCCTCCTCGGCTACATCCGCTACCGGCGCGGCCGCCTCGTCGAGGCCGAGGACTTCGTCCGGGCCGGCCTGCGCCTCTCCGAACGCGTCGGGCCGCGCACCCCCGCCCAGTGGTACGCGGTCGGCGTCATGATCGAGGTCCTCCTCGCCCGCGGCCGGGTCGAGGAGGCCGCCCGGATCGCCGACGCGCACGACTTCGGCGAGCCCTTCCCCGCGGCCGTCACCTTCCCCGACTCCCAGACCGTCCACGCCGAGCTGCTCCTCGCCCGGGGCCGCACCGAGGAGGCCGCCGCCGAGCTGGCCGCCGTCGGCCGCCGCCTCGACCCCCGGGGCATGCGCAACCCCGCCTGGTGCCCCTGGCAGCTCCACCTGGCCGTCGCCGAGGCCGCCACCACCCCCGGCCCGGCCCTGCGCACCGCCGAGGACGCGGTCGCCCGCGCCCGCCAGTACGGGGCGCCCTCGGCGATCGGCTCCGCGCTTCGGGTCGCCGCCGAGGTCTCGGAGCCCAGCGCGCGCGTGAAGCTCCTGGAGGAGTCCGTCGACTGGCTCGACCAGTCGCCCGCCGCGTACGAGCTGGCCCGCTCCCTCGTCGCGCTCGGTGCCGCCCTGCGCCGCACCGAACGCGCCGCGGAAGCCGCCGAGCACCTGTACCGCGGACTGGAGGCCGCCCAGGACTGCGGAGCCGACGGCCTCGTCGAGGAGGCCAGGGCCGAGCTGGCCGCGGCCGGGCTGCGCCCGCGTCCGCTGCATCCGGCGGGCACCGACACGCTCACCGCCCGTGAGCGCGCCGCGGCCGAGCTCACCCTCCGCGACCGGGACGCCGCCGCCGTCCTCGGGATCGACGCGGCCGCCGTCGGCCGCCTCCTGTCGGCCGTCTACCGCAAGCTCGGCACCGACCGGACCGGCCTCGCCCAGGCCCTCCGGAAGGCCGAGCGGGAGGCCCGCGACGCGGGCGGCGACGACTGACCGCGCACGTCCGCCCGGCGCGTCGCGGAGCGCGCCGGGACACGTACCATGGCCGTATGTCCTTCCTCCGCCGCCGCAGCGCCGCCACACCCGCGGGCCCGGACTTCGACGTCCTGGCCATGGACCCGGGAGACTGGCCCGGCAACCTCGGCGCCGGCCTGCTGCCCGCTCCCGACGGCTCCTGTCAGGGTGTGTTCCTCCGGTACGACCTCTTCGGCGGCCGCGGCCCCGCGATGATCATCGGCAACCTGCCCGAAGGATCGCCGGCGCGGGAGCTGGCCGACGGGCAGATCCCCTTCGAGGTGGCCCAGCTCCTCGCCGCCCTCGAGAACGACGAGCCGGTCGACGTGCTCGACACCGAGGACGTCCCCGTCATGCAGGGCGACAACCTCCTGATCGTGCGGCGCCTCAAGCTCTCCGAGAGCCGCATCTCCTGCGTCCAGTTCGACCGCAGCGACAACGTCCTCGTGACGATCGCCAGTTGGGACCGGCCGATCACCGACGACCTCTACGCGCTGCTGAAGCCGCTGCCCGCCGAGCTGTTCCAGCAGGGCTGACGGGAGGGCGGGGGCCGTGAGCGCACGCGTCGACAGCTGGATCTGGGCGGTCCGCCTGACCAAGACCCGCTCGCAGGCCGCCGCGGCCTGCCGGGCCGGGCACGTCAAGGTCAACGGCGAACGCGCCAAGCCCGCCCAGCCGGTGAAGCCCGGCGACGAGGTCCGGCTCTTCCACGGCGGCCGGGAGCGGATCGTCGAGGTCAAGGAGCTCCACACCAAGCGGATCGGCCCGCCGGTCGCCGCCGAGGCGTACGTGGACAACAGTCCGCCCCCGCCGCCGCGCGAACACGTCGCCGTCGCCGCCGTCCGCGACCGCGGCGCCGGCCGCCCCACCAAGCGCGACCGCCGCGAACTCGACGAGCTGCGCGGCCGGAGCTCGTGATCCGGCCGGACCGACGCGTCACCCCCAGGGCCTCCGGGAACCGTCCCGGAGGCCCTGCGCCGTCCCTCAGCCCCGGCCGGCGCCGAGCAGCCCGGTGATCCGGGCCGCCGAGGTCCCGATCCCCGACGGGCGACGCAGCGCCCCATCGCCGCCCCGGACGTCCTCCGCTCCGTAACGCCTGACGTTCCGGTGCCAGTTGAGGACGCCCGCGAGCCAGTCCTCCAGCTCCCGCAGATACGCCTCGAACGCCGCCCGCTCCGGTGCGCCCAGCCCGAAGTCCTCGTACAGCAGCGGGACCTCACGCTCCTTCAGGTTCTCGTACTGGCGCAGCCGGCCCCGCATCAGATCGGCGACCATCGCCACCGCCGTCGGGTAGTCGCAGTCGAAGAACGTCCGGAGCACCAGGACGCCGTTGTGCACCTCGCCCTCGACCTCGACCTCCTTCTGGTACGAGAAGAGGTCGTTGAGCAGCGTGCCGTAGTCCATGACCGCGTTCTCCAGGCTGCGGACCGTGCCCGACCGGAAGACCTCCGGCGGCAGTGTCCGTTCCTGCCGCAGCCGGCACAGCAGCGTCGTCAGCTCGGAGCCGAACGTGCTGCGCCGCATCTCGACGTAGTCCACCGGGTCGGGCACCCGGTGCTGCACCACGTTGTGCATCTCCCACATCCAGCTGTCGAGCATCGCGTCGAGCGCCGTCCGCAGCTGCGCCCGCGCCCCGGCCTCCATCGGCGCCGCGGTCCGCTCCCAGACGTCCGCCAGCGAGCGCTCCAGCGGGTTCACCGCGCACGCCGCGCCGGCCGCGGGCTCGTCGAGCGGCATGCACGCCTTCAGCCGGTCGGTCTGCTCCTTCGCGGCGGCCAGGGCGCCCGACCGTCCGAAGAAGAACGGGTAGTAGTCGTCCGCGTAGGTCCCCCAGGTCAGCCAGTCGGCGCTGAGGCACAGCTCCTCCCGGGAGGCGTCCGGGTCGAGGCCCGCCGCGCAGAGCGCGAGGTCGAAGCCCTCCGCCGTCGGCCGGTCCCAGAGGTCGTCCAGGAGGCCCATCCGCTCGGCCCAGTCGACCGTGTGCCGCCGCGCCTCCGCGTGGTGCGGGCTGAGCGCGAGCGGGTACGGCAGGTCGAACTCGGGCAGCAGCGACGGGCCCACCGGCTCGTGCGGCACATGGGTGAACGCCCGGTGCCGGGCCGCCGCCGGGCGCCCGAAGAGGGTCCGGACGTCGAGGGCGGACGTGCCGAGGACCCCGTCGAGGCGCGACGGCCCGGAGGCCATGCCCTCGTTCATGTACCGGCTGGAGCGCATGTGCCACTCGTGGCCGCCGGACTGCCAGTCCTGGAGCCCCTTGGCGTACGCCGTCACGGCCGCGCACTCCGCCGGGCTCAGCCCCCGCTCGGCGGCGAGCAGCGGCACCTCCGTCAGGGCGGTGTTCTCGAACTGCTGGACCCGGGAGGTCAGCAGGTCGTTGACCGCGTTCGCCGCCTCCTGGGTCGTGCAGCCGAGGAACCGCTCCAGGACCAGGACGCCGTTGCTGTTCTCGCCCTCCTCCTCGACCTCGCGCTGGTAGGAGAAGAGGTCGTTGCGCAGGTGCACGGCGTCGGAGAAGGAGTCCCTGAGCACCCGCAGCGGCCGCGCGTACGCCACCTGGGCGGGGACCTCCGCCCCCGCCGCGTACTCGACGAGACCGGCCGACCAGGGGGCGCCGCCGACCTTGCGCCGCATCTCGATGTACTCCAGCGGGTTGGCGACCCGCCCCTCGTTGATGTTGTCGAGTTCCCAGAGGGACTCGTTGAGGAGGTGCTCGGTCGCCTCCGCGAACCGGACGCGCCACCCCTCGGACATCGCCGGGACGGTCCGCCGCCACAGGTCCGCGAGGCCCGCCTCGACGGGGTTCGTCGGCTCGGGCATGCCGGTCGCCGGGTCCGCCGGCATGAACAGCGGCAGCCGGTCCAGATACGCCTTGCTGCCCGCCCGGTCCTGGGTGCGTTTGAAGACCTCCAGGAAGTGGTCGTCGAAGAAGAAGACCCACGTGTACCAGTCGGTGACGAGGTCCAGCGCCTCCGCGTCGCAGTCGGGATGCGTGTAGGCGCAGAGCAGCGCGTAGTCGTGCGAGTCGAGGTCGTGCTCCTCCCAGACTCCCGAGCCCTCCAGCATCCCCATCGCGCGCGCCCACGCACGCGTGTGCGTGCGGGCGCCCTCCACGTGGGGATTGAGCCGCGCCGGATACGGAACATAGAAGTCCGGCATGATGAAGGGCTGAGGCATGCGCTGGGGGGCCTTCCGGTGAGCAGGGGGTGTGTGCGGCCCCAGCCTTACCCGTCGCCCGTACGGCGCACACGATCTCTCCAATAGTCGTATGAACGCCGAAGGAGTGGTGCCGGAGCGTTCCCCCGGCACCACCCCCGGCCTTTCGGCCGCCCCGCCGTCAGCCCTGGAAGACCCGCACGTCAGCGGCCTTCACGAAGGCGACCCGATGGCCGAACTGGATCTCGTAGTACTCCTCCTGGCCCCGGACCACCCGGTGCCCGGTCGGGTCGAACACCGGCGCGAAGTAGTACTCGCCCGGAGTGCGGCCGCCCACCACGTACCGCTGGCCGGCGAGCAGTTTGTACGGCAGCGGCGACACCGTCTGGACCGGCACCCCGGCCGGGTACGCCGACGCCTCCGGATAGGCCCGTCCGTACACCGGCACCTCCGCCAGCCCCTCACGGGGCGTCAGGACGAGTCCCCGCGTGCCGACCGCCGCCGGCCGCTTCCCGGTGTCGGCGAACCACGCCTTCTGCCCGAGGTACCAGATCGCCGTCCAGCCGTCCCGCCGCTCCGCCACCGCGAAGCTCTGGCCCGTCGAGGCGCGCGCCCCGGTGTCGTTGACCCCGTCCGTGGAGTCCTCGCCGCCCGGCCGCAGCCCGATGTCCTTCACCAGGGGCGCGTCGGCGCTGGGCCCGGTGTGCAGCCGCACGGCGCCACTGCCGTGCGGCGCGCACGCCTCGCCCGCCGTCGCGCACCCCGTGTAGACCGGCCGGTTCTCGCCGTACTCGGGCCGGATCGTCACCACGCCCGCCCTCGGGCCGGCGCTCGGCGTGATCGGGCGGCCGAGCAGCCGGAAGTAGTGCGCCCAGTCCCAGTAGGGCCCGGGGTCCGTGTGCATGCCCCGGATCGTCGACGTCACGGTCCCGGGCACGTTGTCGTGGCCCAGGATGTGCCGGCGGTCCAGCGGGATGTCGTACCGCGCGGCCAGGTACCGCACCAGGCGGGACGACGCCCGGTACATCGCCTCGGTGTACCAGGAGTCCGGCGCGGTGAGGAACCCCTCGTGCTCCAGGCCCACCGACTTGGCGTTCACGAACCAGTTGCCCGCGTGCCAGCCGACGTCCTTCAGCGCCAGGTGCTGGGCGACGTGCCCGTCGGAGGACCGCAGCGAGTACTGCCACGACACGTACGTCGGGTCCTGCACCAGCTGCAGGGTCACGTCCCACGTGGCCTCGGTGTCGTGGATGACGATGTAGTCGATCGACTGCGACTCCGGCCGGTTCGCCTTGTCGTGGTTGCCGTAGTCGCCGTCGCCGAACTCCTCGTACGGGGCGGGGACCCACTCGCAGGCCACCGACCGCGGGCACTCCACCGGACCGTCGGCCGGCCGGCGCAGGCCCAGCCCGGCCAGCTGCGCCGTGGCGGGCGCCACCGAGGGCGCGGCCGGAAGCGTCACCACCTGCCCGCTGTCCGTCGTCCGCGACTCGCCGCCCCGGATCACGTCGAACACGTCGTTCGCGTACGTCGCCGCCGTCGCCGCGTCGTCGGCTCCGGAGTACGCGGCCACCGCCCCGTACCAGTCGGCCGGGTCCGCGCCCGCCGGCCGCCCCGACTCCCGCTGGGCCGCGGCGAGCAGCGCCGCCCCGCCCTCGATGTTGGCGGCCGTGTCGGTGCGCAGCTCCTCCGCCGGGATCCCCGAAAGCGCCGACGCCCGCTCCAGCGTGCGCAGCCGTTCGGGCAGCCGCACCGGGGACGGGACCGGGGCGCCGGCCCCCGTGCGCACCGCCCGCGAGCCGTCGCCCCGGGCGTCCTCCTCGCCCCCGGAGTGGTGCGGGGCCTCCCGGGCCAGCGCCGTCACGGCGTCCGTCAGGTGCATCGGCCCGTATCCGCCGGTCACGCTGGGCGCACCGCCGTGCGCGTCCCACCGCGACTGCAGGTAGGAGACGGCCAGCAGCACGCTCTCCGGTACGCCCTGGTGCGCGGCGGCACGGGCGAACTGCGCCTGCAGGGAACCCGGGTCGGGCGCCTCGGCACCCGCCCGGGGGGCGGCGGACAGCAGCGGCAGCAGCAGGGCGACGGACGCCACGGCGCCCAGCGTCCTCGGCACCCGGTGCGGTGAGGTCGGTCTGCGGGACGCGTAACGGGTCAAGGCGGCCTCCAGAGGTGGGGGGTGACACGGGGGCGTGCGGGACCGAACCCGTACAGGGGTATCGGGTCCCGGACGATCCGTCAATCACGCCCACACAAGCGGAAGTTCGCACGTCAGGGCAGGAATGGAGGCCAGGTGGCGGAGTTTCGCGGAGACGGGTCCCGGGCCTGGGGCGCGTCAGTGGAATGGACCAATGACCCGGCCGTCACGGAGCCGGACACACCGGTGCGCCGTGTCCCGGTGTGTCGGCACCGGGCGCACGGCGCACCCCCCGTTCCGTCGGTCGGACCCGCCCCCTTCAGCGCGTCCCGACCGCCGCGCGCACGGCCCGCCGTGCCATCGCGCAGTCGTCGTGCAGCCGCCTCAGCAGCAGCCGCTGTTCCTCGCCCGACGCCGGCGACCCCGCGTGCGCCGCCCCGGACCCGGCCGGGGGCGCCTCCTTCATCGTGCGCTGCACCGCCGTCTCGTACGTACGGATCTCCCGCGTCAGCACGATCATCAGGTTCACCAGGAACGCGTCCCGGGAGGCCGGACCCGCCTGCTGGGCGAGCTGACTGATCTGGCGGCGGGCCAGCGGAGCGTCACCCAGCACCGCCCACAGCGTCGCCAGGTCGTACCCCGGGAGGTACCAGCCCGCGTGCTCCCAGTCCACGAGGACCGGACCGGCGGGGGAGAGCAGGATGTTGGAGAGCAGCGCGTCACCGTGACAGAACTGCCCCATCCCCTGGCGCCCGCCCGCGTGCGCCAGCCCGTGCAGCAGCTTCTGCAGGTCGTCCCGGTCCCGGTCGGTGAAGAGGCCGAGCTCGTGGTAGCGCGCGATCCGGGTCCCGTAGTCCAGCGGGGCGTCGAAGGTCCCGGCCGGCGGACGCCAGGCGTTGAGCCGGGTGATCGCGCCGAGCGCCGCCCGCAGGTCGGCCCGGGGCGGCGCCTCCACGGGGTGGCGCGACAGCGCCGCCGCCCGTCCGGGCATCCGCTCGATCACCAGCGTGCAGTTCTCCGGGTCCGCCGCGATCAGCCGCGGCGCCCGCACCGGCGGACGGTGGCGGACGAAGGAGCGGTAGGACGCTATCTCGTGCCGGAACCGCTCGACCCACGCGGGGGAGTGGTCCAGTAAACACTTCGCGACCGCCGTGGTCCGCCCGGTCGTCCCGACGATGAGTACGGAACGACCGCTGCGCCGCAGCACCTGCACCGGGTTGAACTCCGGGCAGATCCGGTGGACCGAGGCGATCGCCATCTTCAGCTGCGCCCCCTGGGGGCCGGACAGGTCGATCCTCCCGCTGAGCGGCTGGGTGCCGGTGCCGCCCGCCCAGCGCCTCGGCCGGACGGCCTGGGTCGCGGGGGCGAGGTACGGTCCGGCGCCGGCGGGGACGATGCGGTGCTGCGGCCGGGGCGGGGCGGACACGGAGGACGATGCTGTGTACATGGAGGTGACAGATCCCTTCGTGGCCGACGAGTTGCGTGCGTCGCCCCGCCCGCTCCCCGGTCCGCACCCTGGGGAATGAGGGCCGGTCGGCGGTGCGGGGTGGCGCGCTTCATACCTGACACCCGGGCGCGGGTGGCGGAACATCGGGCGCACCCTGGCGAACCCTGGCGAATAGTCGCCAGCCCTATGACAGGGGGCTACTGTCAACTCAGCCGAGAACCTGGGGGCTTAGACGTGACCGGACACACCAACACCCGCCTTGCGGACCTCTTCGGCCTGGCCGGCTGGTCCAAGGGCGAACTCGCGCGGCTCGTCAACCGGCAGGCGGCGGCCATGGGCCACCCCCAGCTGGCGACCGACACCTCGCGGGTCCGGCGCTGGATCGACCGGGGCGAGACGCCCCGCGATCCCGTCCCGCGGGTGCTGGCAGCACTGTTCACCGAGCGACTCGGCCGTGTCGTGACCATCGAGGACCTCGGGTTCGTACGACACGGGCGCGCCGGGCAACGGCAGGACGTCAGGAAGACGGAGAACCCTGACGGGCTGCCCTGGGCGCCCGATCGTACGGCGGCGGTCCTCACCGAATTCACGGGAATGGACCTCATGCTCAACCGACGCGGCCTGGTGGGCGCGGGTGCCGCGCTCGCCGCCGGTTCCGTACTCACCAACGCCATGCACGACTGGCTGCAGACCGACCCCTCTCGTCAGGGGGCCCCTCAGCGGGCCACCGATCCCCTCCACGCCGACCCCGCCGGGTTCGACCGCTACGAGGCCGCCCCCATCGGGTCGGAGGAGATCGAGGCCCTGGAGCACTCGGTGGAGGTGTTCCGTGCCTGGGACGCCTCCCGGGGCGGCGGCCTCCAGCGCAAGGCCGTGGTGGGCCAGCTCAACGAGGTGGGCGGCATGCTCGCCTACCGCCACGCCGACCACCTCCAGCGGCGCCTGTGGGGCGTCGCCGCCAACCTCGCCGTCCTCGCGGGCTGGATGTCGCACGACGTCGGCCTCGAACCCACGGCGCAGAAGTACTTCGTCATCGCCGCCCACGCGGCCCGCGAGGGCGGCGACCGCCCCCGCGCCGGCGAGGCGCTCTCCCGCGCCGCCCGCCAGATGGTGCACCTGGGCCGTCCCGACGACGCCCTCGACCTGATGAAGCTGGCGAAGGCCGGCTCCGGCGAACGGGTGCTGCCCAGGACCCAGGCCATGTTCCACACCATCGAGGCGTGGGCGCAGGCGTCGATGGGCCGCGGGCAGGCCATGCGCCGCACCCTCGGCGAGGCCGAGGAACTGTTCGTCTCCGACCGGGGCGACGAGAAGCCGAGCTGGATGCAGAACTTCGACGAGGCCGACATGCACGGCATGGAGGCGCTCGCCTACCGCACCCTCGCCGAGCACGACCCGGCCGCCGCCGTCCCGGCGCAGCGCCACGCCAAGCTGGCGCTCGAACTGCGGCGCGGCGGTCACGACCGCTCGAAGCTCTTCGACCACATCTCGCTCGCCTCGGCCTGCTTCATCGCCGACGACCCCGAACAGGCCGACCGCTACGCCCGGCTCGCCCTCATGTCCATGGGGGACACCTCGTCCCACCGGACCTGGGACCGGCTGCGGGAGATGTACCGGCTCACCGGGCAGTACGCCGGCTACTCGAAGATCGAGAACCTGCGCGAGGAGATCGAGCTCGCCCTTCCCCGCTCGCCCGTCAACCGGCCGCGGACCGGGCAGGCCTGAGCCCTCGCGAACGACCGGAGGGCCGTGGGCCCAGAGGGCCGGGGAAAGGCAGGGCCGGGGCGTCCCGGCGGGCAGGGCCCGGGTGGCTCAGTGACCGACCCGGACCACCATCACGCAGGCGTCGTCCTCGCGCTGCTCCTCGCCGAACTCCTCGACCACCGCACGCACACCGTCCTGGGCGTCCCGCGCCCCGGCCAGTCGCGGACCGAGGGCCAGCAGCCGCCGTGCCCCGGTGTCGTCGCCGAAGGCCCCGGCCGCGCCGCTGCCGCGGGTCAGCCCGTCGGTGTGGAGGACGAGCACGTCGCCCGGGAGCAGAGGGGTCTCGGCCTCGCCGTACACGGCGCCGGTCGTCGCCCCGAGCAGGACGCCCTCGGGCCGGCGGAGGACGTGCCCCGTCCCGTCGCGGAACAGCAGCGGGGCGGGGTGCCCGGCCTGGGCCCAGGTCAGCCGCTGGGCCACCGGGTCGTACCGGCAGCACATCGCGCTGCCCAGCGCGGGCTGCACGGAGGTCTCCAGGAGCTGGTTGAGGTGCGCCATCAGGGCGCCCGGCCGGATCCCGGCGACGGCCATCCCGCGCAGCGCGCCGAGGAGCATGGCCATGGAGGAGGTCGCGGCGACGCCGTGGCCTGTCAGGTCGCCGACGGTGAGCAGGGCGTCGCCGTCGGGCAGGGCCAGCGCGTCGTACCAGTCGCCGCCGATGAGTCCGGTGCTGGCGGCCGGCAGGTAGTGGGCGGCCACGTCCAGGGGGGCCGGGCCGTCGTGGGCGAAGCGGAGCGAACCGCGCCACGGCGGGAGGACCGCCTCCTGGAGCTCGACGGCGACACGGCGCTCGGTCTGCTCGATGTGGCGGCTGCGCTCCAGGCTGTCCCGGCTCTCGCGGACCGCCCGCTGGCTGCGCCGCAGCTCGCTGACGTCCCGTAAGACGGCCCACATCGAGGCGGTGCAGCCGTCGGTGTCGAGCACGGGCTCGCCGGTCATGTGGACCGTGCGCACCCGGCCGTCGGTCCGGACGATGCGGAACTCGCCGTCGATCGGCTTCCCGTCGATCAGGCAGTCCGTGACCATGCCCTGGAGGACGGACTGGTCCTCGGCGAAGACCATCGAGGGCATCTCGTCGAGCGACATCGGGCCGCTCGCGCGGTCCCGGCCGAAGATCCGGTAGAGCTCCTCCGACCAGCTGACCTCGTCGGTGAGGAGGTTCCACTCGGCGCTGCCGACGCGGGAGAGCAGCGAGCCGGTGCGCGCGGCCTGGCCGTACGCGGCGCCGGGGTCGGTCGTGAGCGCGTCGTCGAAGGCGCCGTCGAACGAGGCGCCGGCCGCGTCCTCCGTCTCGGTCCCGGTCGCGGGCTCCGCCGGGACGCCGGCCCGCAACTGGCCCAAGTGAGCGCCCAGGTCGTCGAGTTGGTGGACGGCGAGGTCGCACAGGGCGCGCTGCCAGCGCTGCTGAGGGTCGTCCTCGTCGGTCGCGGCGTCCCGGCGCACGGCGTCCACCTCGCCGCGCAGGCGACGGGTCTGCGAGATCAGCGCGTCCACCGCGCCCGGCTCCGGCGGCTGTGCGGGGCGGTCCGCGAACAGATGGGACGGCATGTCGAACTCCGATGCAGGCGCGGCGCGGCCAGGTGTGAAAGGGAGGCCCGCATACGACTGTTGCACAGCCCGGGACGGCCCGTAAGGGATTTGGCAACACTCGATCCGGTGGTGCTTCCGGCATATGTCAAAGGCCCAGCGATAATCGGCCAGGGCCCGACGGGTTACGGTGCTCGGGTGGTGAACGACTACGGGAACGGCGCGGTGGGCACGTCCACGGCGCTCACGGGCGGGGCGCGTGCGGGAGCCGGAACGGGGCCGACGCACAGGGGAACGGACGTGCGGGTCGCGGGCGCGCGAGCGACGGAAGCCGGCGACGGCGGCACGCCCCCGGTGGGCACCGCGTTCCTCCTCGCGGCCGCGCCCGCGGGACGCGGCCGCGCCATGGACGCCGCGTCCGTGCTGCCGGCCCTCGCCGCCGTACCGCCCGGGGTCCTCACCGGCACCCCCGCCGCCACGGTCGTCGAACTCGCCGACCCGCTCGACCCGCAGACCGTCCTCACCCGCCTCCGTGCCGCCGCGGCGAGCCCCGGCCCCCTGGTCGTCTGCCTCGCCGGCCAGCTCCACCTCGACCGCCGTCAGGAGCTCCCCCACCTCGCCCTCGCCCGCACCACACCGGCCACCCTCCGCTACACGGCCCTGCCCTGGCACTGGCTCGTCGGCGAACTCGGGGCCCGACGGCCCGGCACGACGACCGTCGTCGCCGACCTCGCCGCCGATCCCGAGGTCCGGCAGCGCCTCGCCGCCGTCCCCGGCCTGCTGCACCCGGGGCCGGGGTCCGTGCTCTACGGGCGGGTGACGCCCGCGCCCCGGCGCGGCGAACCCACGACCCCCGACTACCTCCGCGCCTGGGCCGACCTCTGGCGCTCCGGTGCCCGCCTCCCCTACGCCACCCTCCACGCAGAGGCCGCCGCCGGCACCGCCTCGGCGACCGCCGGGTCCGTCTTCCTCGCCCCGGCGCCGCCGGCCGCCCACCCGCCCGCGGCGCCGGAGGACCCGCACCCCGCGATCCTCGCCGCCGCCCTGGCCGGCCGCCACGGGGAGGCGGCCTCCCTCGCCGCCGCCTGGGAGCACGAGGCCCTGCGCCGCCACGGCCCCCACTCCGCCGAAGCCGTGCACTGGACCGAGGTGCGGGCCGACCTCGCCCGCCTCGCCGGAGACCCCGCCCGCAGCTGCGAACTCTGGCTCGCCGCCGCCGAGGCCCGCCTCCGGCTGCGCCAGAGCCCGGACGACCCGGACGTCGAAGCCGCCGTGGACCGGGCCCACCACCAGTGGGAGCGGATCGCCGACCCCAGCCGCTCCCGCGCCCTCGGCCCCGCCCTCGTCGCCCTGCGCCACCGCGTCCCCGGCCGCCGGCCCGGCGCGCTCGCCGCCCTCACCCGCCGGCTGGGCTGAACCGACGGGGCAGGCCCGCCTCCCCCGTCCCCGCGCTCCTCCCCGGGCTCCGGCCCGGTGTCCTCACGACTCCTCGCGAAAGGCCCGCGCGTGACCTCGCTCGCCACCGCCCAGCGTTCGCTCGCCGACCCCGCCGTGCGCCACCCGCTCTGGCCACCGCTGACCCGGGGCTGCCCCGTGACGTCCACGGACGAGACCGCCTACCCCCTGGACGTCGACTACGCCTACGACCGGGTCCCGGACGACCTCTTCACCCGCCCGGCCGCCCACGGTCTGGAGCGGTGGGCCCCGCTGCTGCCGCCCCTCGCCGCGCCCGGCCTCGGCGAGGGCAACACCCCGCTCGTCGAACTGGCCGACGGCGTCTGGATCAAGGACGAGTCGCGCAATCCCACCTGGAGCCACAAGGACCGCCTCAACCGGGTCGCCGTCAGCGCGGCCGTCGCCTCCGGCGCCCGGGGCATCGTGGTCTCCTCGTCCGGCAACCACGGGGCGGCGGCCGCCGCCTACGCGGCCCGTGCCGGACTGCCCTGCGCCGTCTTCACCTCCCCGGACGCGCCGCCCGCCGTCGCCTCCCACCTGCGGGCCTACGGGGCGACCGTGCTGACCGCGCCACGGGACGCCGTGCGTCCGCTGATGCGCCGCATCGTCGACGAGCTCGGCTTCCAGAGCGTCAGCAGCGTCACCGACACGGCCCACACCGGACACCCCTTCGGGCCCGAGGGGTACAAGACCCTCGCGTACGAGATCGCGCTCACCCTGGGCCGGGCGCCGGCCGCGGTCCATCTCCCGACCGGATACGGCGAGTTGCTGTTCGGCGTGGCCAAGGGATTCCAGGAACTCGCCCGGCTCGGCGTCACCCGCACCGTCCCCCGCCTGTACGCCGCCGAACCCGCCACGGCCGGCGCCCTCACCGAGGCCCTCCGCTCCGGCCGTCCCGTCGCCCGCGTCCCCGTCGGACCGACGGCCGCCTACGCCATCAACTGCGCGATCAGCGGCTACCGCGGCGTCCTCGCCGTCCAGGGGACCGGAGGAGCCGCCCGCACGGTGACGGACGCTCAGATGGCGGCGGCGCGGGCCGAACTGGCGCGCCAGGGCATCTGGTGCGAGATCTCCTCCGCCGCCGGCCTCGCCGCTCTCCGCGCGCACGGTCCCCACGACACCGACGGCCCCGTCGTCTGCGTGGTCACGTCCAGCGGCTACAAGGACATCGGCACCGCACGGGAGACCCACCCGCAGACGGACCCCGACTGGGCCGCGATCAGGGCGGCCCTGACCGGGCCCGTCGGCGTGCCGGGCACCGGAACGGCGGAGGACGGGGCGGCCCGGCCGTGACCGACGAGGAGGGCGCCGACGCCGAGGCCCGGGCATGGGACGCGCGGCTGGGATGGGCGGCCGGTCTGACCGCCGAGGACCCCGCCGAGCGGGCCGCGGCCCTGCACCGCCACCTCGACGTCCGGCGGAAGGCGTGGGAGGCGCTGCGCAGGTTCGACGCGCTGCGGCTCCCGGGGGAGTGGCTCGGCGGACCGGTGCCGCGGGACGTCACCCCGTCCCGGGCCGCGTACGAGGCGTATCGCGAGGCCGTGAGGCACGCGCTGCCGGACGCGTTGTGGAACCGGCCGCACGGCGAGGCCCTCAGGACGTGGCCGGGGCTTCCGTACGCGCTGCTCTTCCTGGAGTGGGAGGCCGCGTTCCCCGAGGAGTGGACCCGGCACGCCAAGAAGTGGGGGACGAAGGAGCGCCTCCTGCGGGACCTGGCGGTGCCAGGCCACGCCGAACCGGTCCGCGCGAGACTCACCGACCTGGTCGAGACCGTCGTCCGGCGGCCGTACCGCTGCAAGGACCGCCTGTACGTCCGCGTCGCCCGGGCCGTCGACAGCGCGGACCTCCGCGCGCGCCTGGAGAGCGCGGCCCGCTCCGAGGTGCCGTGGGCCCGGCGGCACGCGCGGTACGTCCTCTGGCTGCTCGAACACCCGGACGTCCCCGACACGGTGCACGTCTGGCGGACCCGGCTCGCTGCGGAGACGGCGGCGGAAGCGAGCACGGAAGCAGAAGCAGGAACAGAAGCAGAAGCAGGAACAGAAGCAGAAGCAGAAGCCGCATCGAGGGCGATGGCGGAGCCGGCCGGCGAACGTCCGGCCACCCCCGCGCCCCAGGAAGGCAGGCCCCGATGAACACGCCGTCCGCGCCGCAGCCGTTCCCCTCGCCGACCGCGGCGGGGACCACCGACGGCGCACCCGTCCGGGTCGGCGCCCTCGTCCCGCTGACGCGGCCCGGCTGGACCGAGTCGGGCCGGCATCTGCTGGCCGGCCTCGACCTCGCCGTCCGCGAGGTCAACGACGCCGGGGGCATCGGCGGCAGGCCGCTGGAGCTGGTCGTCCGCGACACGGCGGCCGACCCGGAGCGGGCCGCGGCGGCCGTGGAGGAGCTGGCCGGACGGGGAGTGTGCGCCGTCGTGGGCGAGTACCACAGCGTCGTCGCCCGCGCCGCCGCCGCACGGGCCGACGCGCTCGGCGTGCCGTTCCTCTGCTCGTCGGCGGTGCTCGACGAGCTGACCGGACAGGAGACGCCGTGGGTCGCGCGCCTGGCCCCCGCGCAGTCCCACGGCTGGCGGATCTTCGCCGACTTCCTCCTGGAACGGGGCCGGAGGCGGGTCGCCGTCGTGACCCAGCCGAGCGTCTACTGGGCGACCGGGACCCGCCTCCTGAGGGAACGTCTCGCCTCCCGGGGCGGGACCGTGGAGGAGTTCGACGCCACCGCGCTCGCTCCCGCGGACCTGTGCGACGCCCTCGCCGGCCACGGAGCCACGGCCCTGCTCCTGCTGGTCGGCCACCCGGAACCCGCGGTGCCGATCGTGCGGGCCGTGCGCGCCGACCCGCGTCTCGCGGAGCTCCTGATCGGAGCTCCCGCCGGGCAGCCGGAGACGGCCGACTGGGCGGCCGCCCTCGGGCCTGACGGCGCGGGCATCCCCTTCCTGCGCTATCTGCCCGAAACGCTCGGACCGCTCGGCGAAGGCGTCAGGGACCGGCTGCACGACCGGCTCGGCGAAGCCCCCTCCTTCGTCGCCTTCGAGGGCTGGGACACCGTCGCGGTGCTCGCGGAGTCCCTCCGTACCCACGGCACCGACCGCGCCGCCGTCGCCGCGTCCTGGCCACACCTGGCGGTCGAGGGCACCCGCGGACCGATCCGCTTCTCCCGCCTCCCGGGCCTCGGCATCCTCCAGTGGGCGTGGCCCCCGGTCCAGGTCGCCGACCGCGACCCGGCGGCACCGGACCGCTTCCGCGTCCTGCGCACCGGATGACACCCGGCGCCGGTCCAGGCCGGGGACCCGTCCGGCCGGACCGTGCCGGAGCCGCCGCCGCTGCTCCCGCCGCCGCCCGCACCCTGAGATGATCGGAGGCATGACCGTCTCCCCGCACTCCGTAGCGCTCCCGGTGCCGGCCGCCCCCGCCGGGCCGCTCGTCACCGAGCGGCTCGTGCTGCGGCCGGTCCGCCGCGCCGACGTGCCCGCGGTGACGCGGCTGTGGACCGACCCCGAGGTACGGCGCCACCTGGGCGGTCCCGTGATCGACTCGGTCGTCGGGATCAGACAGCGGCGGATCGTCGGGGCACCCGGCTTCCACGCGGTGGTCCGGACCGAGGACGGCGCGGTCCTCGGCCTCGTCACGGTGGACGCCGCCGGTCACGGCGGCGAGACGGAGGTCTCGTACCAGTTCCTCCCCGAGCACTGGGGGCGGGGTTACGCCCGGGAGGCGGTCGCCGCGGCCGTGGCGCGGGCCCTGGAGACCGTGCCGAGCGTGGTCGCGGTCACCCAGGAGGCGAACGACCGGTCCCGCCGGCTCCTGGAGGCGGTGGGCCTGGAGCACGTCGACTCCTTCGTCGAGTGGGACGCCCACCAGGTGCTGTACCGCCGCCGCGCCGCCGGGCCGCGGGCCTGAACTCCCGGGCCGGGGACGCCGCGCCCGCCGCCGCGTGAGCCGGCGGCGTACCATCTGCGGGTCGTCCGGCGGGGCACCCGCCTCCGGGCACCCGCCTCAGGGTGCCCGCCGGTACGCCTACGCCGAGGAGCTCTGACCGCATGTCCTTCCTGGTGATCGGCGAGTGCGTCGCCGACATCGTCCGCGCCCCCGGCACCCCCGACCGGGTCCATCCGGGCGGCAGCCCCGCCAACGTCGCGTACGGGCTCGGCCGGCTGGGCCGGGAGGTGACCCTGCTGACCCAGCTCGCCGACGACCCCACCGGGCGGCTGATCGGCGAGCACCTCAGGGGCGCGGGCGTCCGGGTGGAGATCGGCGGCGTGCCCGGCCGCACGCCGTCGGCGATCGTGGGACTCGACGCCCAGGGCCGGGCCGCGTACACCTTCGACCTCGCCTGGACGCTGGAGGCGGGGTCCGTACGGCCCGCCCCGGGCCCCACCCACGTCCACATCGGGTCGATCGCCGCCGTCACCGAACCGGGCGCGACGGCCGTACGGGCGCTCGTCGAGCAGGTCGGGGGAGAGGCCCTGGTCAGCTACGACCCGAACGTGCGGCCGGCGCTCATGGGGGACCACGCCGGGGCGGTCGCCCGCGTCGAGCGCTGTGTGGCCCTCGCCGGCCTGGTGAAGGCCAGCGACGAGGACCTCGCCTGGCTGTACCCCGGCGAGAGCCCCGAGGCGGTGGCCACGCGCTGGCTCGGCCTCGGACCGGCCCTCGTCCTGGTCACCCGGGGTGCCGAGGGGTCCCTGGCCCTCACCCGCCGGGCCACGGTGACCGCCGACGCGCCGGCGGTGCCCGTCGTGGACACCGTCGGCGCGGGCGACTCCTTCATGGCCGCCGTCCTGGACGGCCTGGCCCACCGCACCGCGGCGGAGCTCGCCGGGCTCGACGCCGCGTGCCTGGCCGGGCTGCTCCGGCGGGCGGCCGCGGCGGCGGCCTTCACCGTCGCCCGGGCCGGGGCCCGGCTACCGGACCATGACGAACTGACGGCGGCCGCAGAGGAGTTCGCCTGCGTCGTCAGACACGTGCGTGCGTCGTGATGTCCGAGGCGAACTGCTCGGTCATCTCCGGGGTCACCGTCGGCCGGCACTGGGCGATGGCCGCCAGGTAGTCGCCCGTGCTCGCGCCCGGCGCCGGGTCGGCGGGGCCGCGGCCGCCGACGGCGAGCAGGTCCCGTTCGAAGGACGACTGGGCCGCGATCCGGGCCGCGTGCTCGATGTCGGCCGGGGTGAACAGATCGCTGGCCAGGACGAGTTGGTCGACGTCGACCTCAGGCCGTCCCTCGGTGTACCGGGCCCAGATCGCCGCCCGGGCCGCCTTGTCCGGTGTGCCGATCGGGATCAGGTAGTCGAACCGGCCGGGGCGCAGGAAGGCGGGGTCGAGGGAGCGGATCGAGTTGGTGGCGCAGACCAGCAGCCGCTCGTCCCGTTCCCGGAAGCCCGGTATCAGCTTGAGGAGTTCGTTCGTCACACCGTGCATCCCGCCCGGCTGCGCCGGCTCGGAGCGGACGGGGGCGATCTCCTCCACCTCGTCGATGAAGACGAGGACGCGCTCCAGTTCGGCGATCCGCGCGAAGGCCGAGCGCAGGGCGGCGGCGAGGTTCCCCTCGTCGGCGAGCCGGGAGGGCAGGATCTCCACGAACGGCCAGCCGAGGCGCGAGGCGATGCCGCGCGCGAAGGTCGTCTTCCCGGTGCCGGGCGGGCCGAAGAGGCAGACCGCGCGCGGCGGCCGCACCCCGTGCCGGGTGGCGCGCTCCGGTTCGGCCAGCGGCAGCACCACCCGCCGCTCGATCAGGTCCTTCTCGCGCTCCATGCCGGCGACCTTGGCCCACAGGTCGCCGGGGAGCAGCCGGCCGCCCAGGTCGTCCAGGAGCCCGGCGGCCGGGCCGTGCAGCGGCTCCACCTTCTCGAAGTACGCCACGGCGGGCTGCCGGGTGTACCCGGCGTTCAGCAGGCCCTCGCCGAGGAGCTCCTCCTCCGGCAGGACGTACGCGATCCGCCCGACGCGGGCCGCCACGAGCCGCCGCTCCAGCTCCACGAGCAGGGCGCTGGCCAGGCCGCGGCCCCGCCACGCGGAGGCGATGGCGACGCGCATCACCCAGGCCCGTTCGCCGGAGACGCAGGCCAGTGCGGCTCCGATGGGCACGCCCTGGTGGACGGCGACGACGGCCGGTTCGCGGCCGGTGAGCGCGCCGATGCACTCGGCGAGCGAGAACACGGACTCCTGCCCCAGCTCGGCGGTGGTGTCGATCAGATGGACGACCGCGGCGAGATCGCTCTCGCGGTAGTCGTGGATGTGCCAGTTCACCGCTGGTCTCCGCCCCTCGTCCGTGTCGTCGCGTTCCTGTGCGGCGAGGCTAGGCGGGGCGGCGGGGGCGGGTCCTGCGCCACCGTGCACAAGGCGGCCTCGCCGAACGCTCCGCCGCGGCTCTATGCACCCGGCGGGACCCCCGGTGGCGGACCGCCGGGGGTCTGGGGCGGAGGTGTCCTCCGTCAGTGGGCCGGTGCGAGCTTCGGGTTCGGCCCGTGACCGTTCTGCTGGGACTCGCCCTCGGTGGCGAGGAAGACGATCAGGATGATCGCGCCGACCAGCGGAATCAGGTCGATGAGGATCCACCAGCCGGACCGGCCGGTGTCGTGCAGACGGCGGACGGTGACGCCGAGGGCCGGCAGGAGGACGGCGAGGACGTAGATCACGTAGAGGAGCGGGTACGTGCCGATCGCCATGTCGACGAGCGCGACGACGATCGCGGCGATCGCGTTGAAGAGCGTGAACATCCAGAATTCCTGGCGGCGCGCACGACCGGTGAACACCGCGTACTTCTTGAGGACGTCGAGGTACCAGTTCACATTTCCCCCCGAGGACTGGGTGTGCGAGCGGAAGCCCGTCCCTGTGCTTGTGGAGCAAGTTTTGCGCGCGGTGATGTGACTGAAACCACACCGGCGGATTCGTTACGCGGTATTGGCCGTTCCCGGACCTTTTCCGGACGGGCGCGGTGAACGACGGCACCTCCGGGGGAAGAAGATGCCGCCGTTCATGGAGAGGATCAACGGATGGATGGGGAAAGAGGTGCGCGAGAGGCGCCGTGAATTCCGGTCAGGACGTCACGTGCGCCGCTTGCTCATGAGCAGTCCGCCGGCCGTGAGCGAGAACAGGCAGACGCACGCACCGGTGATCACGTTGCTGAGGACGGTTCCGGTGTCGGGGCTCTGGCCGACCACCCACGGGGCGATGATCAGCCACGCGCCCATCAGCAGGACGACGACGTTCAGGTCCTGCGACCGCTCCGGGACCATCGACATGCACAGGCCGAGGACCGCCAGGGCGATGCCGACGACCAGGTTGCTGATGGCGAGCGCGGGCTGGGCCGCGGCGAAGTGGACCGTCCACGCGGAGATCGCGGCGTAGACACCGGCGACGATCACGAGTTCCTCGACCGCCGCGACACCTCGCGTCTGGAGCATGCGGGCATAACGGTCCCGCATTTCCGGCGCATCGGGGTGTCCCGAGATATCACCGGGACGGTGAGAGACGTCGGCCATACGACTCGCCTCCTTCTGGCGTGATGCACGTCGGGCCGCTGTCGCGGCACGTTCGTGCCGCTGTCTCCATTGTGCTCTTATCTGGCCTTTATGTGTAGATCTGCCCCCTTGGGGATGTGCACAGAATTCCGCGCGTCCCTCTGCCGGGAACCCACAAAGGAAGATCCACCGCCGATCGGAATTCCACCGGCCCGGAACCGGCCTTCCCGCGCGGTGACCGGCCGCCGCCCGGCGTAGCCTGGGAGTGGACTCGGGGAACCGAAACCACTCACCGCCGGGGGTGCGTGATGGCCGGCATCGTACGGAAGAGCTTCGACTCCGCGGACGAGACCCGCCCCTTCGAGGACGGCAAGGGCAGGCTGGACCTGCTCACCAGCGAGGACGGTTCGGTCGGCCGCGCCGTGTTCGAGCCGGGCTGGCGGTGGTCCCAGCACATCAAGCCGCTCGCCGGCACCGACAGCTGCCAGGCGTCGCACGTGGGCTACGTCATCAGCGGGCGCATGAAGGTGGTCATGGACGACGGCGAGTCGGTGGAGTTCGGGGCCGGCGACTTCATGCGCGTCTCGCCCGGCCACGACGCCTGGGTGCTCGGCGACGAAGCCTGCGTGGCCCTGGACTGGGTCGGCTTCACCGACTACGCGATGCCGCCGCCCGCCTGACGCCGCTTCCCTCGGGCACCCCCGCCCCCCGGTCGGCGGTGCCCGAACGGCACCCCCTCCGAAGGCACCCCGACCCGCTCGGTCTCCTGGTAGCGGTCCGCGGCGGCGTCCCGTCAGCGCGGCACGGGCCGGCGCGCAGACCGGGTCGGGGGTGACGGCCCGCTCGGCCGGCGTGCCCTCGCGGGGCAGCCGGTCGAACGCGGGCGTCACCCCCGCCGGGTTGCCGTGGGTGCCCGTGGTGTCCCACCGCTGCTGGTCGGTGAGGAGCACGATCACCCGGGGCGGGACCGTCGTCATGCGGTGGCGGACTCCTCGGCCGGGGCGGAGGCGCCTGAGGCGATGCCGAACGACGGCTCCGGGACCGTCTCGGGCGCGAGCAGCACCGAGGAGCGGCCGTCGACGCCGACGGGCACGTCGCCGTCGATGGTCACCCGGCGCAGCTTGCGGTCGTGGTCGTCGGAGTCGTCCACGCCGTAGTGCTGCGTGGCCCGGTTGTCCCAGATGGCCACGTCGCCGGTCTGCCACTGCCAGCGCACGGTGTTCTCCGGGCGCTCGACGTGCGCCTGGAACAGCGCGAGCAGGGCCCGCGAGTCGGCGCCCGTCAGACCGCTGACGCGCTGCACGAAGTTGCCGAGCAACAGGGTGCGCTCGCCGGTCTCGGGGTGGACGCGCACCACCGGATGCTCGGTCAGGTACTTCGTCGAGGCGAAGATCTCGCGGAAGCGCTCCAGCTGCTCGGGCAGGGCACCGGGGCGCAGTGCCGCGTAGTCGTAGTCGTTGGAGTGCACGGCGCGCAGGCTGTCGGCGAGGGCGCGCAGCGGCTCGGGGAGCCGCTCGTACGCGGTGGCGGTGTTGGCCCACAGGGTGTTGCCGCCGTAGGGCGGGACGACGACCGCGCGCAGGATCGAGAACGCCGGGTAGGCGGGCACGAAGGTCACGTCCGTGTGCCACTGGTTGGCCCGGCCGCCGTGGTCCGAGTCGATCGGGAAGGAGTAACGCCCGTCAGCGGAGGGGACGGTGGGGTGGGCGACGGGCGTGCCGAGGAGCCGGCCGAAGGCCTCGTGCGCCTCCTCGTCCAGGTGGTCCTGCCCGCGGAAGAAGACGACCTTGTGGGCCAGGAGCGCGGCACGGATCTCCGCGACGGTCTCGGCGGGCAGGTCGCCGCCGAGGCGGACGCCGGAGATGACGGCGCCGAGGCGGCCGCCGACCTTCTGGACGGTGAGGGTGGTGGTGGCGGTGGACATGGCGGATCCTTCCGGAGGGGCGAGGGCTCCGTGATTAATTCCGGAGCGGAAATAATGAGGGGACGAGAAGCCGCGCGAGCCGTACGGGCGGTACGCGTGCCGAAGCGGCGAAGGCGGGATGCCCGGTGGGCGGGAGGCGCGGGGGAGTGAACGGCGGGCCGGTCACACGGGGGCGTGGGCGGCGGACCGGCCACGCGAGAACGTCGCGAGCGTCAGGCGCCGTGGCCGGCGGAACAGGAGGAGGTCGCGAACATGTCCCGGAGCCTCGCAGCGGCCGGCGCGGTGCGTCAAGCGCCCGCCCGCTCCCCGAACGGCCGTCCGCGGTGGTTGAATCGGCGCCTGCCCGGCGGCCCCGCCGCCCCTCCCCGCACCCTGCCCGACCGCGCCTGACCAGCGGTGACGCCCCGTCGGCGGACCCGACCGCGGCCCGGAAGGCGCGGAGGGTGGACCGGCCGCCGCAGGGCCCGCGATTTCACACCCCCGCAACAGTCACCAGAGAGGCCCCCATGACGACCACCCCGCACGGCCCCCGGATGGCGGGCGACGGACGGCGCGAGGCCAACGCCGCCAGCGTCCTGCGGACCGTCCTCGACCACGGACCCGTCGCCCGCGGCGCCGTCGCCCGGCTCTCCGGCCTCAGCCCCGCCGCCGTCTCGCGCCAGGCCACCGACCTCACCCGCCTCGGCCTCCTGCGCGAGCTGCCCGAACTCGTCGGCGGCGGGGGAGTGGGCCGGCCGCGGCTTCCCGTCGACCTCCATGTCGGCGCCGCCGGAGGCCCGGTGGCGGGCGGCGTCCACCTGGGCGTCCCCGCCTCGACGCTCGCCGTCGTCGACCTGCGCGGGCGGGTCCTCGCCCGCCGGACCTTCCCCCACGACGGCATCGCCCCGGACGTCCTGCCCGCGGCCGTCGGCCGGGAGCTGCGCGGCTTCCTCGGCAAACACACCCGTGGTCGGCCGCTGTTCGGCGTCGGTGCGGCCGTCGGCGGCTGGGTCGACCCCGGAGACGGCACGGTCGTCCGGCACGACGCCTTCGGGTGGCGCCGCAGGCCGCTCGCCGCCGAGCTCGCCCGCGAACTCGGCGGACGGACCGTGCGCGTCGACAACCACGCTCGCTCCATCGCCCAGTCCGAGATCCTCTTCGGCCGGCCCGCCGCCCGCCGCAGCCTCGTCCACCTCTTCGTCGGCAACGTCGTCGACGCGGCCGTCGGGCTCGCCGGGGTCGTCCACCAGGGGCCGGGGGCGGCGGCCGGCGACGTGGCCCACCTGCCCGTCCCCGACTCCACGGCCCCCTGTCCGTGCGGGCGTTCCGGATGCCTGGAGGCGACCGCGTCGAACACGGCCCTCGGGCGGACCGCCGTCCGCCGCGGCATCGTGCCCGAGCCCGACACGTCCCTCGTGGTGGACGCGGCGGCGGCCGGCGACCCGCGCGCCGACCGTCTGCTGCGCGAGCGGGCCCGCGCGGTCGGCCGTGCCGTCGCCCTGCTCCTGGACGTGCTCAACCCCGATCTCGTCGTCGTCACCGAGCAGGCCAGCGTCCTCGAACCGGAGTACCTGGAGGAGATCCGGGGCGCCGCGATCGACCTCTCGCACGTCTGCGACGATCCCGAACGCATCGTCAGTCCACATGCCGGACCGGCCACGCTGCCCGTCGCCGCCGGCACCGTTCTGCTGAATCCCCTGTTCAGAGCGCCCTTTGAGACGGTCGGCACGCTTCTCGCCGGCGTGGCCCCTCGCTGATGTCGTCTCAGAATGCGGTCAACCCTGGTTGACCGCCGCGCGAAGCCACTGTCATATTGCTCCCGTGAATCCGGACATGCGCCTCGTCTCCCGCAGGCACGTCGACCTCTGTCGACAGGCCAGTGCGGTCTGTGCCGTCCGCGTCTGATCCCGGCGTCCTTCCCGACGCCCGACCCGGACGCCGGGCGTCGCACCGGCCCCCACGTCCCCGCTGACGTCACCCCGGTTCCGTCACGCCCGGGCGGCCCGCCGTACCTCCCCCGCGCCGGCGTCCGCAGCGCCTCGCCGTCCCGTCCGCCCGCCGCCCTCTCCGGGGAGACCGGTGCGCTGAGCGCGACGCCGTTCCGCGCCGCTCCGTAGCCCCGTACGCCCCCCCGCGCCTCCCGCGTCCGGTGCGCCGCCCGCGTGCTCCGTCGTCCCCTCACCCTCCCCCCTCACCCTCTTCCTTCCGCAGCGGAACGAATTCGTGCGCCCTGCGGCTCCCATCCCTTCACAGGCAGGCATCGATGACCGAGCTGTACCCCTCCACGCCCAGCACCCCCTCCCGGCGCACCGCCCTGCGCGCCGCGGGCGGCGGCGCCCTGCTGCTCGGGATCGGACTCACGGGCTGCCGCTCGGCCGTCTCCGAGGCCGAGGCGCCCGCCGCGAAGGCGGGTGCGGAACCCCGGCGCGGCGGCACCCTCAGCGTCGCGGTGAACTCCGACTTCACCCCCGGCCTGCTCTTCGCGCAGAGCAGCCAGTCGCTCCAGCAGCGGCTGGTCTACAACACCCTCACCCGCTACGACGACCGCCTGAAGCCCCGGCCCGAGCTCGCGACCTCCTGGCAGTACGCCGAGGACGGCCGCTCCGTCACGCTGCGGCTGCGCACCGGGGTCACCTTCCACGACGGCCGGCCCTTCACCGCCGACGACGTGATCTTCGCGGTGAAGAACCTTCAGAATCCTTTGAGGGCAGCCCAGTTGCGGTCCACGGCGGCCGCCGTCACCGGGTTCGAGAAGCGCGGCGACCACGAGCTCGTCCTGAAGCTCGCCCACCCGGTGAACAACCTGTTCGACCTCTTCGAATTCATGATCATCACCGATCGCCACACCGTCGAGGAGGCCGTCACCGGCAAGCGGCTCAACGGCACCGGCCCGTTCGTCCTCACCAAGTGGAGCCCCGGCGCCGGACTCTCCTTCACCCGGAACGAGACGTACTGGCAGCCCGGCCGCCCGTACCTCGACGCCGTCGAGTTCCGCGTCGTGCCCCAGGCCGACGCGCTGCTGTCCTCGCTGCGCACCGGCCAGTCCCAGCTCTCCTTCAACGTCCCCGGCAAGAACCTCGGCGTCGTCGAGGCCACCCCCGGGCTCGCTGTCAGCGAGTACGCCACCGGCGGCGGCGCCTACTACCTCGGCGTCAACACCACCGTCGCACCGCTCGACGACAAGACCGTCCGCCAGGCCCTGGCCTGGGGCGTCGACCGCGAGCGCATCCTCAAGCAGGTCCTCGGCGGCTACGGGATCGCCTCCGCCACCCCCTGGCCCAAGTCCTCGCCCGCCTTCACCGAGACCGGCCGCACCCACTACACCTACGACCCCGGCAAGGCCCGCGCCCTCCTGAAGTCCGCCGGCCACACCCGGCTCGACCTCCCGCTCCTCCACGTCAACCTGCCCGGGGAGACCGCCGTCGCCGAGGCCGTCCAGTACGACCTGAAGCAGATCGGCGTCCGGGTCACCCTCCAGCCCACCGACCCCGCCACCGCGCAGAAGCACCTCATCGCCCAGACCATGCCCGGCCTGTGGACCATGGGCCACGGCTTCGCACAGGTCCAGCCCTCCACGCTCGCCGTCAGCGCCTACCCCTTCAACGAGGCCAGGAACACCTCCCGGTTCCGCTCCGCCGCCTACACCGAGGTGGTCCGCGAGGCGTGGACCGGACCCGCCGCCGGCGCCCGCGCCAACGCCCTCCGCCGGCGGATCACCGACACCCTGCTCGACGAGGCGTTCATCATCGACCTCGTCATCCGCGGCTCCGTCCAGGTCGCCTCGGAGAAGCTGCGGGGCGTCACGCTCAACAAGTTCGCCTACCTCAACCTCGACGACGCCCACCTGGTGCGCTGACGTGGGCCCCTACCTGCTGCGGAGGCTGCCCTCCGCCCTCCTCGTCCTCCTCGTCGCCTCCTTCGTCGCCTTCGCCCTGCTGAGGCTCGTCCCCGGCGACCCCGCCGCCGTCCTCGCCGGACCCGACGCGAGCCCCGCCACCGAGGCGGCCGTCCGCGCCCGCCTCGGACTCGACGAGCCGCTCCCCGCCCAGTACGTGCGGTGGATCGGCGACCTCCTCACCGGCGACCTCGGACCGTCCTACGCCATCGGCGGACGGACCGCCGACCTCATCGCCGACGGACTCGGCGCCACCGTCGAACTCACCCTCGGCGCGCTGCTCTTCGTCGTCGTCCTCGGCGGCGCCTTCGGCCTCCTCGGCGCGACCGCCCGCAACCGCTGGATCCGCGGCACCGTCCGGATCCTCACCACCGGCGCCCTCGCCGTCCCGCCGTTCGTCACCGGCGTCCTCCTCGTCCTCGTCTTCGCCGTCCTCCTCGGCGTCCTGCCCCCGGGCGGCCGCGTCCCGCTCCTCAGCGCACCCGACCTCGGTGTGCAGTACCTGCTGCTGCCCGCCCTCTGCCTCGCCCTCCCCAGCGCCGCCGTGCTCGGCCGCTACCTCAAGGACGGCATCGAGCGCACCCTCGCCGAGGACCACGTCCGCACCGCCACGGCCGCCGGCATCGCCCCCCGCCGCCTGCTCCTGCGGCACGCCCTGCCGAACGCCCTCCCGCCCGTCGTCACCCTCCTGGGCATGCAGACCGGCCACCTCCTCGGCGGCGCCGTCCTGGTCGAGGCGATCTTCGCCTGGCCCGGCCTCGGCCAGCTCGCCGAACAGGCCCTGGTGCGCCGCGACTACCCGGTCGTCCAGGACCTCCTGCTGCTCCTCGTCACCGTCTTCGTCCTCGTCCAGCTGCTCACCGACCTCGTCCACGCCTGGCTCGACCCCCGGATCAGGTGGGAGTGACCGCCATGACCACCACCCTCGCCCCCGACACGCCGGCCCTCGCCCGCCGGCACCGCCACCCCTACCGGGCGGCCCTCGCCACCGCCCGCGGCCGCACCGGCCTCGCCCTCGTCGGACTGGTCGTCCTGGCCGGGCTCCTCGCCCCGCTCCTCGCCGGCCACGAGCCCACCGACCAGAGCGCCCTCGCCCTCGCCGGACCCGGCACCCCCGGCCACCCGCTGGGCACCGACGACCTGGGCCGCGACCTCCTCGCCCGGCTGCTCTACGGCATCCGCGCGGACCTCGGCATCATCGCCGTCGCCGTACCGCTCGGCGCCGTCCTCGGCTGCCTCCTCGCGCTGGCCGCGGCGGCCCACCCGGTCGCCGACACCGTCGTGCAGCGGACCTTCGACCTCGTCCTCGCCTTCCCCGGACTGATCCTCGCCCTCGCCGTCACCGCGGTCCTCGGACCCGGCCGGCTCCCGGTGATCCTCGTCATCGCGCTCGCCGAGATCCCCGCCTTCGGCCGCCTCCTGCGCACCGGCATCCTCGTCCAGCGCGGCCGGGAGTACGTGACCGCCGCCCGGGTCGGCGGCACCTCCGGGGCGCGGATCCTCACCCGCCACATCCTGCCCAACGCTACCGACCCCCTCGTCGTCCAGATCGCCGTCTCCCTCACCGTCGCCGTCTTCCTGGAAGGTGCCATGAGCTTCCTCGGCGTCGGCGTCCGGCCCCCCGAACCCACCCTGGGCGCCGTCCTCAGCCAGTCGATGCCCTACCTGGCCCAGGCCCCGCACTTCGCCGCCGGACCCCTCGTGACCGTGACCGCGCTCGTCCTCGGCCTCTCCCTGACCGCCGAGGCACTGAACCGGGAGATACGCCGATGACCACCCCACCCCTCCTCGAAGTCCAGGGCCTGGACGTGGAGTTCACCACTCCGGGCGGCGCCGCCCTGCACGCCGTCCGGGACGTCTCCTTCACCCTGCGCCGCGGCGAGACCCTCGCCGTCGTCGGCGAATCGGGTTCGGGGAAGTCCACCACCGCCCTCGCCCTCCTCAGGATGCTCCCGGGAACGGGCCGGATCACCGGCGGCTCGGTCCGCCTCGACGGCGAGGAGCTCACCACCGCGGACGAGGAGCGGCTGAGGGCCGTCCGCGGCGCCCGCGTCGGCATGGTCTTCCAGGACCCCATGACCGCGCTCAACCCCGTCCTCACCGTCGGCCGGCACCTCGACGAGGTGCTGCGGGCGCACGGCGGGAGGGACCGCGCGGCCCGCCGCGCCCGCGCCGTCGAACTGCTCCGCCAGGTCGGCATCCCCGACCCCGAGCGACGCCTCCGCGAACACCCCCACCAGTTCTCCGGCGGCCAGCGCCAACGCGTCCTCATCGCCATGGCCCTCGCCGGCGAACCCGACGTCCTCCTCGCCGACGAACCCACCACCGCCCTCGACGCCACCGTCCAGGACCAGATCCTCACCCTGCTCGGCGACCTCACCCGCACCACCGGCACCGCGCTCGTCCTCATCACCCACAACATGGGCGTCGTCGCCCGGGCCTGCGACCGCGTCCTCGTCCTGTACGGCGGCACGGTCGTCGAGGACGGCCCGACCGCCGACGTCCTCACCCGCCCCCGCCACCCCTACACCGCCGGCCTCCTCGCCGCCGTGCCCCGCCTCTCCGCCCCTTCCGGCACCCGCCTCACCGGCATCCCAGGAACCCCGCCCGACCTGGCCCTGCCGGTCACCGGGTGCGCCTTCGCGGCCCGCTGCTCCCTCGCCGAGCCGCGCTGCCACACCACCGTCCCGCCGCTCACCGCCCTCACCGACACCGTCCGCGCCGCCTGCCTGCCCGCCGCCGAACGGGGCGAACCGCTGCCCCCGCCCCCGCCGCCCGCACGCGTGCACCGGCCCGCACCCGGCGCCGTCGTCCTGAGCGCCGAAGGGCTCCGCAAGACCTACAGAGGCCGCGGCCGTCGCTCCTTCACCGCCCTCGACGGCGTCTCCCTCACCCTCGCGGCGGGGGAGACCCTCGGCATCGTCGGAGAATCGGGCTCCGGGAAGTCGACCCTGGCCCGGGTCCTCGCCCACGCCCACCCGTCCGACGGCGGCCGGATCCTCCTCGGCGGCCGGGACGTCACCCGCCCCGGCCGCGCCGAGCTGCACGCCGTGCGCCGCCGCGTCCAGATGGTCTTCCAGGACCCCTACGCCTCCCTCAACCCCCGCATGACCGTCGGGGAGATCGTCGCCGAGCCGCTGCGCGCCTTCGGTCTCGGCACACCCGGAAAGCGGGCCGCCCGGGTCGCGGAACTGCTGCGCCTCGTCGGCCTCGACCCCGCCACGGCCGACCGCCACCCGCGCTCCTTCTCCGGCGGCCAGCGCCAGCGCGTCGGCATCGCCCGCGCCCTCGCCCCCGAACCGGCCGTCCTCATCTGCGACGAACCCGTCTCGGCGCTCGATGTCTCCGTCCAGGCCCAGATCGTCGGCCTCCTCGCCGACCTCCAGCGCGACCTCGGCCTCGCGCTCGTCTTCATCGCGCACGACCTCGCCGTCGTCCGCCAGGTCAGCCACCGCATCGCGGTCATGCACGAGGGCCGCGTCGTGGAGACCGGCGACGCCGACGAGCTCTGCGAGAACCCCCGCGACCCCTACACGCGCGCCCTGCTGGCCGCCGCCCCCGAGCCCGTGCCGCCGGCCGCCGTGCGCGTCCCCGCCGCCCCCGAGGCGGTGTCCGCGTGAGCGCCTGCTGCACCCCCGGCCGCCCCTGCGCGGGCGGTGCGCCCGCCGCACCCGACCTGCTGCCGGTGCCCACCGTCCGCTCGGCCGCCCCGCCGCCCCACCTCATGGTCGAGCTGCCGGGCGGCACCTTCCGCATGGGCGACGCCTTCGACGAGGGCTACCCCGCCGACCACGAGGGCCCGGCACGGGAGGTGACGCTCGCCCCGTTCGCGATCGACGCCACCGCCGTCACCAACGCCCGCTTCGCCGCCTTCGTGGCGGCCACCGGACACCGCACCGACGCCGAACGCTTCGGCTCCTCCTTCGTCTTCCACCTCCTGCTCCACCCCGACGCCGAGGCCCACGTCCTCGGGCGGGTGGCGCAGGCGCCGTGGTGGCTCGGCGTCTCCGGCGCCTCCTGGCGGGCACCCGAAGGCCCCGGCTCCGACGTCGGGGACCGCGCCGACCACCCGGTCGTCCACGTCTCCCACGACGACGCCCTGGCCTACTGCGCCTGGGCGGGCGTCCGGCTGCCCACCGAGGCCGAATGGGAGTACGCCGCCCGCGGCGGACTCGACGGCGCGCGCTACCCCTGGGGCGACGAACTCACCCCCGGAGGGCAGGAGATGTGCAACATCTGGACCGGCGACTTCCCGCACCGCTCCGCACGGCCCGGCGGCCGCACGGGCACCGTCCCCGTCACCGCGTACGCCCCCAACGGCCACGGCCTCCACAACACCTCCGGCAACGTCTGGGAGTGGTGCGCCGACTCCCACGGCCCCGCGGAGCGCGTCATCCGCGGCGGCTCGTACCTCTGCCACGCCTCCTACTGCAACCGCTACCGGGTCGCCGCCCGCTCCCACAACACCCCCGACTCCTCGACCGGCCACGGCGGCTTCCGCACCGCCCGCACGCTCCTCCCGGAAGGACCCGCCCCCGCATGACCACCGGCACCCCGCGCGACCCCGCCGCCCGGTCCACGCCCACCCGCCGCGACCCCTACGAGGGCTTCGCCGGCCGCGTCGGGCGCACCTTCGCCGACTCCGAGCCCGCCTGGCCCACCCCTACGACCCCGCCCACCAAGGCGCCCAACATCGTCGTCGTCCTCGTCGACGACATGGGGTTCAGCGACATCGGCCCGTTCGGCTCGGAGATCCCCACCCCGGTCCTCGACGGCCTGGCCGACGCCGGCGTGCGGCTCACCAACTACCACACCATGCCGCTCTGCTCCCCGGCCCGCGCCGCCCTGCTCACCGGCCTCAACCCGCACCGCGTCGGCTACGCGATGGTAGCCAACTCCGACCCCGGCTTTCCCGGGTACGGCATGGAGGTCGCCGACGACATCCCCACCCTCGCCGAACTCCTCCACGACGCCGGCTACGCCACGTACGCCGTCGGCAAGTGGCACCTCGTCCGCGACTCCGCCTCCAACGCCGCCGACCACCGCGGCAACTGGCCCCTGCAGAAGGGCTTCGACCAGTACTACGGCGTCCTGGAGGGCCTCACCAGCCTCTTCCACCCGCACCAGCTCGTCCGGGACAACAGCCCCCTCGACATCGACGAGTTCGCCGACGACTACTACTACACCGACGACATCACCGACCAGGCGATCGCCATGGTCACGTCGCTCCGCGCCCACGACCCCGACAAGCCCTTCTTCCTCTACCTCGCCCACAACGCCGTCCACGGCCCCCTCCAGGCCAAGGCGGAGGACATCGCCCGCCACCGGGGCCGCTACGACGAGGGATGGGACGTCCTGCGCGAACGGCGCTTCGCCGCCCAGCTCGCCGACGGACTCTTCCCTCCCGGCACCGAACTGCCCGCGCGCAACAGCGAGGCGGGACTGGACGTGCCCGCCTGGGACACCCTCACCGAGGACCGACAGCGCCTCTACGCCCGCTACATGGAGGTGTACGCCGCCCTCGTCGACAACATCGACCAGAACCTCGGCCGGCTCACCGACACCCTCGCCGCCCTCGGCGAACTCGACAACACCATCGTCGTCTTCACCTCCGACAACGGCGGCACCGGCGAGGGCGGCCCCGAAGGGACCCGTTCGTACTTCAGCCGCTTCGTCCACCACCCCCGCCTCCCCGGCGACTGGAACCCCGACGTCGACCGCGAGCACGACCTCATCGGCGGCCCCCGCAGCCTCGTCCACTACCCGCGCGGCTGGGGCATGGCCTCCAACACCCCCTTCCGCCTCTACAAGGGCCACACCTACGCGGGCGGCGTCCGCGTCCCCTTCGTCCTCTCCTGGCCCGACGGCGTCCGGGACGGCCGGATCGGGACCGGGCAGCGCCCCCAGTACCAGTACGTCACCGACATCGCCCCCACGCTCCTGCGGCTCGCCGGCCTCACCCGCCCCGCGGCCCGCCGCGGCGTCCCCCTCCAGGACCCCGACGGCACCGACTTCACCCCCGTCCTCGCCGACCCCGCGCACGACTCCACCCACCCCGAGCAGTACTGCGAGATGACCGGCAACCGCAGCCACTACCGCGACGGCCGCAAACTCGTCACCCTCCACCGGCCCGGAACGCCGTACGACGACGCCGAATGGGCGCTGTACGACATCCGCACCGATCCCACCGAGATCCACGACCTCGCCGCCCGACACCCCGACCTCGTCAAGGAGCTGGCGGCCGCCTGGGAGGACGCCGCCTGGCGCAACGGCGTGTTCCCGCTCCCCGACCACAGCGGCGCCCTCGCCCGCCGCAACCCCGCCGAACAGCGCCTCACGCGCCCCCTCACCCTGCTGCCCGGCACCCCCGAACTGGAGCGCTACCGCTCCTCCCGGCTGGTCTCGCTCCGCTCCTTCGAGATCGCCGTGGCCGTCGACGAGACCGGCGAGGGCGTCCTCGTCTCCCACGGTGACCAGGGCGGCGGCTACAGCCTCTACGTGGAGAACGGACGGCTCGTCCTCGCCTACAACGAGTACGGCGTCCTCCACGAGACCGACGCGGGCCCCCTCACCCCGGGACCCCACGCCGTCCTCCTCTCCGCCACGGCCGAGGAGGGGCTCCGCTGGCGCTTCACCGTCACCGTCGACGGCGAGCACCGCGCCGCTCCGGACAGCGTCCACCAGCTCATCGGCATGGCCCCCTTCCAGGGCATCAGCGTCGGCGTGGACCGCAAGTCCCCCGTCTCCTGGCCCCTCTACGAACGCCACCGCTCCTTCCGCTTCACCGGCCGGCTGCGGTCCGTCACCTACCGCCCCGGCGCCCCCGGCCCCGACGCCCCGGAGACCGTGGCCGCCGCCCTCGAAAAGGCCGCGGCGGCCTTCGAGTAGCCCCACCGGCGCCTTCCCCGCACCTCGCCCGGTCCCGCGCAATCCCGGACCGGGCGACGTGCGCGCCCCCGCGCGGACCAGGGAAGATCCCGGCGCCCACCGGCACGCCCCCGCGGGCACAATGCCCCCATGAACCCCGACCGCACCCCGTCGGCGACCGGCGCCCACCCCGACGTCGCCGAGGCCGTCGCCGGTGAACTCCGCCTCATGGACCCCGCCGTACGCGACTCCCGCGCGCTCGCCGCACTCCTGCTGGACCCCGAGTTCGTCGAGATCGGTGCCTCGGGCCGCCGCTGGACCCTCGACGAGACGCTCGCCGCGCTCCCCGCCCTGTCCGGCAGCACCACCGCCGGCTCCCCCTACGCACCCGGACCCGTCACCGGCGTCCTTCTCGCCCCCGGGATCGTCCACCTCACCTACGACACCGTCCACGACGGCCGCCGCGCCTACCGCAGCTCCCTCTGGCGCCGCCACCCCGAGGCCGGCGACACCTCGCCCCTCCGCCTGTACTTCCACCAAGCCACACCCGTGCCCGAGCCCACCGTCCAGGAGCGGGACATGGCGGGCCGTCACCTCCTCGACCGGGCCCGCGGAGTCTGGGAGAACCTCGCCGGGGTCCCGGTCGCGTTCGGTCCCGCGGGCGGCGCCCGCGTCGTCGTCTCCCCGGTCTCGGGACTCTGCCCCCCCGGCTGGGCCGGACTCGTCGTCCTCGGCGGTTCGGCGCTCGTGACCGTCCCGGACGCCCGCACCGCCGCGGCGGTGCGCCGCGCGCTGGACGCCCTCCCGCCGGAGACCGCCGTGACCGGGGCGATCCGCGACGTCCTGCCCGTGGCGGACGTCCTCGGCCCCGCCACGCTCGCCTACCTCGACAGGGACCGCTTCCGCCCCGCCGCCGGCGCACCGACCACCGAGCGGCTGCCGGGCCGGCACCCGGCCGTGCGCGCCCTGGAGGAGGCCGCGGGCGAGGACGACACCGCGGAGGCCGCCCTCGACGCCCTCACCTCACCGGCCTTCGTGGTCCGCGCGCGGGGCGAGGTCGTCGCGGCCGCCGGATACCGGCTCTGGCCCTGCCGTACCGCCCACCTCAGCGTGCTGACCGCGCCCGCCGCCCGGGGGCGCGGACTCGCCCGGACGGCGGCGTCGGCGGCGGTCGGCCACGCCCTCGCCGCCGGTCTGCTGCCCCAGTGGCGCGCCCGGCCGCCTGCCTCCCGCCGGGTCGCCGCCTCCCTGGGCTTCGAAGAGCTGGGCGCCCAGCTCTCCTTCGCGCTCGCGACGGGGGAGCCGGCGGGCTGAGACCCGACGGGGAGACCGGCGGACGGGCGTGGCGGCCGGGGCGTGGGGCCGGGCGCCACGCCCCGGGGGTGTGGTCAGCGCGGGGTGGCGCCGCCGTCGTAGACGTGGTCCGGGGTGATGACGCGGGTGATCGCCCGGGCGAGCAGCGTGGAGGGCTCCTGGCCCGCCACGTGACGGGCGTCGGTGTTGATCATCACCACGAGCGTGGCCTTGCGGGCCGGCAGGTAGACGGTCACGGTCTCGTAGCCCGGGATCGAGCCGTTGTGACCGATCCAGCCGCCCGTCTCGAAGATCCCGAGCCCGTAGTTCGTGCCCGGGAAGCCGGTCGGGTACGTCCTGAGCCGCTGGGCCTGGGTCTCCGGGCTGAGCAGCTCGCCGGTGGCCACGATCCGTGCCCAGCGGCGCAGGTCCTCGAGGTCGGAGATCATCGCGCCGGCGGCCCAGGCCCAGCTGGGGTTCCAGTCCGTGGCGTCGGCGATGCCACCGCTCAGGGTCTGGTCGGTGTAGCCCCGCGGATGCGGGGACGGGAACTCGGCGTCCGTCGGGAAGAGCGTGTGCCGCAGGTGCGAGGGACGCAGCACCCGGTTGCGGATCACGTTGCCGAGCGGCTGGCCGGTGACCTTCTCGATCACCAGCCCGAGGAGCACGAGATTGGAGTTGCAGTACTCGAACCGCGTGCCCGGGGCGAAGGTGTTCTTGTGCTTCATGCCGTACGCGAGCGCCTGCTCCGGGGTGAAGTCACGTTCCGGGTCGCTCAGCAGGTCGTGGATGAAGTCCGGGTCCGACGTGTAGGGGAAGAGACCGCTGCGCATCTCCGCGAGGTGCCGCAGCGTGATCCGGTGCCCGTTGCGGACGCCCCTGACGTACTTTGCGATCGGGTCGTCGAGCCCGACCCTGCCGTCGTCGACCAGCTGCAGGAGCGCGGTGACGGTGAACGTCTTCGTCTCACTGCCGATCCGCACGTACGAGTCGGCCCTCATCGGCCTGCCGGTGGCGGTGTCCGCGACGCCGGTGGCACGCACGTACCTGCCCTTCCCCGGCATCCACACCCCGACCACCACACCCGGGATCGCCGCCTGCTTCCGGACCTCGGCGATCGCCTTGTCCAGTCGCGCCGTCACCTCGGGCCCGAGCCCGCCCCGCGGATCGTCGTCGTGGCGGGCGACCGCCGTCGCTCCGGCCTCCGCCGCGTGGACGGCCGGAGCGGGAGCGACCGCCGTCGGAGCCAGCACGGACGCCACGAGCAACGTCGCGGCGAACAGTCGTCGGTGGGGGGTACGTCGCATCGGGAGGCGCCTTTTCCAGGTGGGGGAGGGTGAGGGCCACATCACCACCCCGCCGCCGCCCCGGGCCCTCCCGGTGGACCGTCGGTGCGCCGATTCCACTCGTTCGGAGCCCGCACGGCCTCTCGGACGGGCCGCCGCGACGACCTGGCCGGGGGCGGTGGCCGGAGGCGGCGGGCGTACGCGCGCCCGGCCGCGGTCCGGGCCCGGCAGGACGGCCCGACCCTTCCGGGAGGAGTACGGAATGGCCGTCCCGCCGCTGCCCGGCCGCGACGACGCGAGCGACGAGGTGCCCCCTCAGGCGGCAGGTCGCCGTCCCCGTGGCCGGGACCACGACGGCGCCCAGGTGTCGGCGCGTGCCCGCTGGGCGGCGGGGAGCGCGTCGGGTTCCGTGGTGGCGAGGTGGTCGCGGAGGGCGACGAGCGCGGGGTGCGGGTTGGCCACGGCCCACAGGAAGGAGTGCGGGTAGACGGGGGTGGGGCCGTGGACGGGGACGCGGCGCAGGCCGTGGGTCTCCGGCCAGACCAGGCGGGTCTGCGCGCCGATGAAGGTGGCGAGTTCGGGGGAGTCCGCGAGGGTGTCGAGGAGCGGCTCGGTACCGAAGTCGGGGCCGGTCACCTCGATGGTGAGCCCGAAGGCCTCGGAGAGGTCGGCGTAGTAGGCGGCCCACTCCGTCCCGCTGACGACGCCGGGCACCCAGACGCGGTGGCCGACGAGGTCCGCGGGCGTCACCTCCCGGGCAGCGGCGAGCGCGTGCGCGGGTCCGGTGAGGAGCTGGAGCGGCTCGTCCAGGGCCGGTACGGCCTCGATGCCCTCGGGGAGCCGGGTGCCGGGCCGGGTGACGGCCCGGAAGGAGGCGTCGATGGTGCCGGCGCGGAGGGCGGCGACCGCGGTGTCGGCGTCGAAGAGCGTCACGACGTCCAGGTCGATGTCCGGGTGGGCCCGGTGGAAGCCCTGGAGCAGGGCCGCGGGGGCGAGCCGCCGCCCGAGCACGTCGACGCGGAGCGCGCGGCGGCCGGGCCGCACGGACGCGACCGCGCGGGCCTCGGCCTGGAGGAGAGCGCGCGCGTGGGGCAGGAACGCCTGTCCGTCGATCGAGAGCACCGCCCCACGCGCGGTGCGGGTCAGCAGAAGCGCCCCGAGCTCCTTCTCCAGCGCGGCGAGGCGCTTGGACACGGCCTGCTGGGTGATCCCCAGTTCGTCGGCCGCCGGCCGGAACCGGCCCGCGTCCACGACGGCGAGGAAGGTGCGTACGGCTTCGAGGTCCACGCCGCCAGCCTAACAACCAGTGGTTGTGGCCCGCCCCCGCCGCGGTTGTTTGATCTCGCTCTCCCGCTCTCGCTTGGATGGCGGTGGTCGACATCCGGTTGTCGGACCGGTCGGCGAGAGGGGTACGGGCATGGCGGGCGGTACGTCCCTGGGGCGGGACTTCGGACGGCTCTGGGCGGCGTACGCGGCCGGGACCCTGGGCACCTGGATCGCCTTCGATGCCTTGCCGCTCCTCGCGATCACGGTGCTCCACAAGGGCGCGGCGGAGGTCGCGGCCCTCGCCGCCGTCGGCGCCGCGGTGGGGGCCGTGATCGCGGTGCCGCTCGGGCCCTGGGTGGAGTTCCGGCGCAGGCGCCCGGTGATGATCGCGATGGACCTCGTGCGCTGCGGGGCGATGCTGAGCGTCGCCGCGGCCTTCCTGCTCGACCGGCTCGGGTTCGCCCAGCTCCTCGTCGTCTCCGTCGTCGTCGCCTCGGCCGACATCGCCTTCGGCGCGGCCTCGGGCGCGTGTCTGAAGGCGCTGGTGAGCCCCGGCGACCTGGTCCGTGCCAGTGCCCGGTTCGAATCCACGACCTGGACGGCGACGGTCCTCGGCCCGCCGCTGGGCGGCGCGCTCTTCGCCCTGCTCGGCCCGGTCGCGACGGTGCTGGTGGACGCCGTGAGCTACCTGCTCTCGGCGTCCGGCATCCGTGCGATCCGGGGCGCCGAACGAGTCCCCGTGCGGAAGGGGCGGACGGGGCGGACAGGGCGGACGGGCCGGCGCGGGCCGGGGGTGCCCGAGGCGCGCGGGCCGTCGGAGGTGCCGGAGGTTCCGGACGTGCCGGAGGTTCCGGGAGCGCAGGTGCCGCAGGTTCTGGACGTGCCGCAGATTCCGGAGGTGTCGGAGGGGCGTGAGCCACAGGCAGGGCGAGTGGTGCGTGGGAGGCAGCCGTCGCGCCCCGGTCAGGGTGGGCGGCGGTTCCGCGCCGGAGAGCTCGTCGAAGGGTGGCGCCACCTCCTCGGGCATCCGCTGCTGCGACCGCTGTTCCTCAACACGGTGCTGGTCAACGGGCTGATCATGGCGACCGCGCCCCTGCTGGCCGTGCTGATGCTGGGGCCGCTGGGGTTCGCCCCGTGGCAGTACGGCCTCGCCTTCGCCGTGCCCTGCCTCGGGGGCCTGCTGGGCTCGCGGCTGGCGCGCCCGCTGGCGGAGCGGTACGGGCGGCACCGGGTGCTGCGGGTGGCGGGCGTGCTGCGGGTCTGCTGGCCCGTCGGTCTGGCCTTCGTCCATCCCGGCGTCTCCGGGCTGCTCCTGGTCATGGGCGTGGAGTTCGCGCTGATCACCTGCGCGGGCGTGTTCAACCCGGTGTTGTCGGCCCACCGTCTCGGCCTGACCGCGACCGACCGCGTGGCCCGGACGCTGACCGCCTGGTCGGTGACGGCCAAGGCGTCCGTGGCGGGCCTCACCGCACTGTGGGGCGTACTCGGAGGCGTCCTCGGGCCGCGACCGGCGATCGCGCTCGCGGGACTCCTGCTCCTGGCGACCCCGCTGCTCCTTCCGAGCGGGTCCCGGCTCCGCGCGGCGGAGGGTGAAGACCAGGGATTGACACGTGTCATCAGCCGGTGACAGGCTCCTTTTCCGGCCCCCGGGTCTTCCCGGCCCCGGGGCGCCCCGTGCAGAAGGAGCAGCACCCCATGAGCACCACCGTCACCACCGCCCTCGGGCCCGTCCGCGGTGAGCGCCGTGCCGACGGCAGCCACCGCTTCCTCGGCATCCCGTACGCCCAGGCGCCCGTGGGCGAGCTGCGGTTCGCCGCGCCCGCGCCGCCGGAGCCGTGGTCGGAGCCGCTGGACGCCACCGCGTACGGACCGACGGCCCAGCGCCGACCCTTCGCCGAGGTGACCACCATCCCCGAGCCCTCCGTCCCGGGCGCCGGCGTCCTCAACCTCAACGTCTTCACCCCCGACCCCGCCCCCGCCGCGGGCCTCCCGGTCCTCGTCTGGATCCACGGCGGCGGCTACGTCGCGGGCTCGGCCGCCAGTCCCTGGTACGACGGGGCCGCCTTCAACCGCGACGGCGTCGTCGTCGTGTCCCTCGGCTACCGCCTCGGCATCGAGGGCTTCCTCCACCTGGAGGACGCCCCCGACAACCGCGGCGTGCGGGACTGGATCGCCGCCCTGGAGTGGGTCAGGGACAACATCGCGGCCTTCGGCGGCGACCCCGCCAAGGTCACCGTCGCCGGCCAGTCGGCGGGCGGCGGCGCCGTCCAGACCCTCCTGGCCGTCCCGGCGGCCCGGGGCCTGTTCCGGGGCGCGCTCTCCGTCTCCGGCGCCGTCCTGCGCCCCGACGGCCCCGAGGTGGCCCGTGCCGCGGCCCGGCTCTTCACCTCCCGCACCGGGGTGCCGGCCACCGCCGCGGCCCTGCGCGACCTCGACGACGACGCCCTGCTCGACCTCCAGGACCGCCTCGGGGCGCCCGGCCCGGACCGCGAGGGCCTCCCCCCGATGCTGGCCCTGGCCCCCTTCGCGGACGGCGAGCTCATCCCCGTGCCGGTGCGCGACGCCCTGACGGAGGGCGACGCGGGCGCCGACGTGCCGCTGATGCTCGGCTTCACCGAGCACGAGTTCACGATGATCCCGTCGCCCGGCCCCGAGGCGCCGCCGCTGCCCCTCCTGCTCGGCGGCCTGGGGCTCGACCCCGCCCGCGCCGGCGCCTTCGCCGAGGCGTACGCCGAGGGCGGCGAGGCCCTCCTCTTCGGCCAGGCCCTGACCGATGCCACCTTCCGCGCCCCCAACCTCGCCGTCGCGGACGCCCGCGCCGCCCGCGGACGGCCCACCTGGCTCTACGAGTTCACCTGGCGCTCGCCCGTCACCGGGCTGGCCTTCCACTGCCTCGACCTGCCCTTCGCCTTCGACCTCCTCGACGCCGAAGGGGTCCGGGAGGCCGCCGGCGACGCGCCGCCGCGCGCCCTCGCGGACGCCCTGCACCGCGCCTGGGTCGCCTTCGTCACCGACCAGGACCCCGGCGCCGACTGGCCGCCCTACACCGCCGGCGAGCGCGCCACGATGGTCTGGGACGCCAAGCCCCGGATCGCCGAGGACCCCGTGCGCCGGGTCCGCGCACTCTGGCTCGACTGACCGGGGGAGCGGGGCGGGCACGGGGGGCACCCCCGCGCCCGTGTCACAGGATCTTCATGCCCCGTGCATGGTCCGCCGGTCCGGGCGCCACGATGATCGACCGAGCACCCGGACCGACGGCGGTCGCACGCGACGACCGACGGTGGTCGCGTGATGCGACCGCCGACCGCGTCCGCGACGACCGGTGACGACCGCGCGCCGCGGCCGGTGCCGGCACCGTGGCACCGGCGGCGTTCCGGAGGCCCGTGACACGCCGTCGATCCGCGCCGCCCCGAGGAGCCCCGCCATGTCCAGTCGCCGCACCTTCCTCGCCGGGTCGGCCGCCACGCTCGGCCTCGGCGCCGTACCCGCCACGGGCGCCGCCGGGCCCCTGGCCGCGCCGGCCGGGGCGGCGGTGCCCGCCGACACGACCCGGCCGCCGAACCTGGTCGTGGTGCTCGCCGACGACCTCGGCCGCGGCGAACTCGGCGCGTACGGACAACGGCTCATCGCCACTCCGCGCGTCGACGGACTCGCCGCCGAGGGACTCCGGTTCACCGACGCGTACTCCACCGCGGCCGTCTGCGCCCCCTCCCGCTGCTCGCTCCTCACGGGGCTGCACACCGGCCACGCCACGGTACGCGCCAACCCGTCCGGGGCGCAGGGCTCCCTCACCGCCGCCGACACCACCTTCGCCCAGGTGCTCAGGGCCCGCGGCTACCGCACCGGCGTCATCGGCAAATGGGGCTTCGGCCCGGAGAGCGCCGATCAGGACAGCCACCCCACCGCCCGCGGCTTCGAGGAGTTCCACGGCTACATCGACCACGGGCACGCCCACCAGTACTACCCGGCGTACCTCTGGCACAACGGCGTGAAGGAGCCCGTCCCCGGCAACGAGGGCGGAGCCAAGGGTGTCTACGCGCCGGACCTGCTGCGCGCCAAGGCCCTCGACTTCCTCGACCGCCACGCCGCCGAACCGTTCCTCCTGCTGCTCACCCCGACCGTCCCGCACGCGCCCAGCGACGTCCCTGGCACCGGCGGCTACGCGACGCGGCCCTGGAGCGCCGCCGACAAGGGGCACGCCGCCCAGGTGAGCCTCTTCGACTCCCTCGTCGGCGACGTCGTCGACCGGCTTCGCGCCCTCGGCCTCGCGGACGACACGGTCGTCCTCGTCACCAGCGACAACGGCCCGCACGAGGAGGGTGGCGTCGACCCGGACCGGTTCGACGCCAACGGCCCGCTGCGCGGCTACAAGCGCAACCTCTACGAGGGCGGGGTCCGCGTGCCCCTCGTCGCCTGGGGCCCCGGCCGGGTGCGGCCCGGGACGAGCGACCGCCCCACCCCGCTGACCGACCTGCTCCCCACCCTCGCCGAACTCGGCGGCGCCCCCGCCCCGTCCGACGTGGACGGCCTCTCGGCCGCGCCCCTCCTCACCGGCGGCGGGACCGCCGCCCTCCACGACCACCTGTACTGGTACCGCGACGAGCGCGGTGTCACCGGCCGTGCGGCCGCCCAGGACCGGCAGCGCTCCACCTGGCTCGCCGAGGCGCTCCGCAAGGGCCGCTGGAAGGCGGTCCGCTTCGCTCCCGTCCGCGACCACGCCCTCCCCGACGACCAGTGGCAGGTCGAGCTGTACGACCTGGCCACCGATGTCGGCGAGACCTCCGACCTCGCGGCCCGCCATCCCGCCCGCGTCGCCGAACTCGTCGCCCTGATGCGCTCCTCCTGGAAGGAGAGCTACCCGCGCGTCTCGTTCGGAACGACGCTGACCGTGCCGCCGCTCGCCGTGCCCGGGCAGCCCATCACCGTCACGGCCGAGCTCGCCAACGGGTCCTCCAGAAGCTGGAGTTCGGCCGCCGTGAGGCTCCGCGCGCCGAGCGGCTGGACCGTCCGCGCCGCCACCGCCGACACCGCGGCGCAGCTCGCCGCCGGCGCCCGGCTCACCGCCACGTGGCAGGTCACCGCGCCCGCCGGCACCCCGGCGCTCACCCCCTGGACGCTGACCGCCGAGGGCACGGCCCTCGCCCCCGGCGGCCCCGTCCGGTACGCCGCCGACGGCACCGTCACCATCCCGCCCCCGGCGCCCACCCGCGACAGCCACCTCTCCGACCTGCCCTGGCTCCGCGCCGTGAACGGCTGGGGGCCCGTCGAACGCGACACCTCCAACGGCAGGAACGCCGCCGGCGACGGCACCCCGATCTCCTTCGGCGGCACCACGTACGCCAAGGGCCTCGGCGTCCACGCGTACAGCGACGTCGCCTTCCATCTCGGCGGCGCGGGGGTCCGGTTCACCGCACTCGTCGGCATCGACGACTTCTCCGCCCGCCAGAGCGCCCTCGGCGCCACCCGTGCGACCGTCCTCGGCGACGACCGCGTCCTGTTCACCACCCCCACCCTGACCGCCGCCGGCGGCCCCGTCCCGGTCGACGTCGACGTCCGAGGCGTCCGCGTCCTGCGCCTGGAGGTCTCGGACGCCGACGCCAGGACCTCCTTCGACCACACCTCCTGGGCCCTGGCCCGCGTCACGGTCCGATAGCGGGACCGAGAGAGCAGTCCGAGAGAGCAATCCGAGAAGGCGGACCGAGAGAGCAGTCCGAGAGAGCAGTCCGAGAAGGCGGACCGACAAACCGGTCCGAGAGCCGGGGGGAGAGCGGGACCGCGGCTCGGCGTCGTCCGCCGTTCCGTCCCCCGGTCGAGCGGATCGACGGCGGCGGTTTCCGGCATCACGGCCCGCGCGGCCCGGCGATGCGATGAGGTGGGGAGAGCCGCATCCCTCCCCACGGAACGGAACGCCGATGCCGAACGACCCCGCCGGAGTCGCCACCCCCCTGATCGCCGACGCGTGCGTCCGGCTCGGCGAACCGCTGCGCGCCGCCCCGCCCGGCATCCTGCCCGTCGTCCCCGGACAGCGCGTCGCCGGACGGGTGCTGCCCGTCCGGCACTACGGAAGCGTGGACGTCTTCCTGGAGGCGTTCACCCACGCCGCCCCCGGCGACGTCCTCGTCATCGACAACGGCGGACGCGACGACGAGGCGTGCATCGGAGACCTTGCCGTCCTGGAGGCCGGGGCGGCGGGCGTGTCCGGGGTCGTCGTCTGGGGCCTCCACCGGGACACCCCGGACCTCGTCGAGATCGGCCTGCCCGTCTTCTCGTCCGGGCGGTACGCGCCCGGCCCCGTCCGCCTCGACCCGCGGGAACCGGACGCGCTCCGCACGGCCCGCTGCGGCGCGCACGAGGTGAGCGCCGGCGACCTCGTCTTCGGCGACGACGACGGCGTGCTCTTCGTCGCCGCCGACCGCGCGGACGCCGTCCTGGACACCGCCCGGGGCATCCACCGCACCGAACGGGAACAGGCCCGCCGCATCAGGTCCGGCGAGACCCTGCGCGCGCAGACCAGGTTCGACGACTACCTGAAGGGCCGCGCCGAGGACCCCTCGTACACCTTCCGGCGGCACCTGCGCCGGATCGGCGGTGCGATCGAGGAGTGACCGGTCCCGGGGCCGGGCCCGGCCGTCCTGCGGGACGGTTCAGCCCTCGAAGCCGACCGTGCCGTCCGGGAGGATCGCCTCGACCCGCGCGCCGTGCTCCACGGTCCGGCTCACCGTGCAGAACTTCTCGTGGGTCAGGCGCACCCCGCGCGCGAACACCTCCGCCGCGCGCGGGTTGTCGTCCGGCAGCTCGAACTCGTAGCTGACGCGGATGCGCCCCACCCGGCCGTCGTCCTCCGGCCCCGACACGGACTCGACCACGATCCTCAGGTCGTCGTGGTCGACCGCGCGCGCCGTCCGGTCCACGACCAGCCCGCCGCAGCCGCCCATCGCCGCGAGCAGCAGCTCGACCGGCGTGAACGACGGCTGGGCGTCCGCGTCGTCGTCGGCGGCCATCCGCACCTCGGCACCCCGGTCGTTGCGGGCGGTCCAGTTGCGGTACCCGGTGCGGACGGTCTCGATCCGGTAGTCGGCCATGACGACGCTGCTCCTCCTGCTCGTACGGTACGGTCGACCGCCGCGCGACCCCACGGCCCCCGCCCCACCGGGCGGACACGCCGGACGCGCGCGGCGGCCCCGTCAGTATCCGCGCTCCCGCCCGGCCGCCGCACCGACACGCGACCGCACCACGGCGCCCCACGCCTCCGCCACCGCCCCCCAGACCGCGCGCAGTCCCGGCTCCGCCTCCCGCACCGACGCCACCGCGGCCTCCGGAGAGCCGCCCGCCCGCCGGACCTCCTCCCCGTCGACCGCCGCCCACTCGGCCACCGTCCCCGCGTCGACCTCGGGGTGGAACTGCACGCCCCAGCCGACGCCCCCGACACGGAACGCCTGGAACGGGCAGTCGTCACCGGTCAGCAGCGGCACGGCGCCGGACGGCAGACGGACCATCTGGTCCCAGTGCCACTGCGCGGCGAGCGCGCCGTCCGGCACCCCTCCGAACACCGGGTCCGCCGCCGCCGCGGGCAGCCGGCGCAGCGGCACCGCGCCCACCTCGGGCCCCCACGGCCGCCGGGCCACGGACCCGCCGAGCGCGTGGGCGAGAATCTGGCCGCCCAGGCATATCCCCAGCAACGGCACCTCGTCCGCCACCGCCTCCCGCACGAGCCCGCGCACCCGCGGAAGCCACGGCGCGGCCACGTCGTCCTCGCAGTTCGCCGCCCCGCCGAGGACCAGCAGCCCGGCGTGGTCCCGCAGCGACTCCGGCAGGCCCTCGCCCCGCCAGCACCGCACGACGTCCAGCCGCACCCCGCCCGCCGCCAGCCGCGCCCCGACGAGCCCGGCACCGGCCTCCCGCTCGTGCTCGACCACCAGAACGGCGGGCGCCCTCGTGGTCGCAGTCTCGGTCCTCATGGATGGTGTGTCCCTCCGCGGTCGTCCCCGGCCGTCCCGGTCCGTTCGCCCGAGGATCTCCGAAGAAACGCCGTCGCGGGACCCCCCCGCCCCCGACTGAGTACCCCGCCGCAACGCCCTGAGTACGTCGGCCGATACGCCGCCGCCCGACCGCTGGTGAACTGGGTTCATGACCACCGACGCCCCGCGCACCCGCCCCCTCCAGCACGTCACCACCACCGGCACCGCCCTCGCGGTCGCCCTCGCCCCCCTGGTGCTCGGCGCGCTCCTCGCGCGGTCCGTCGGCGGCGACCCCATGGTCTCCGTCAACGCCCTCATCGCCGGCGGCGGCCAGCGCGCCCGCCTCTCCCGCGCCCACCTCCGCTCCAGCGCCACCCGCCTCGGCAACCGCTCCCGCCGCGCCCGCCCCCTCCGCCGCCCCCGCACCACCCCCCGCCCGGTCCCGGCGCCGTAGCCGGGGGTTTGCGCCCACCCCCGAGGCCGGGCGCGGGCGGAGCCGCCTCGTCGTGGGTGGACGATTCCCTACGGGCCGTCTTCGTGAGGCCCGCCGCCGCGAGGTGGGCGGAGAGGAGGCCGGGGGAGCGGCGGGGGTGCGGCGTCGGTCATCACGGCGGCGCCACGATTCCTCCACGTGTTCCGCCCTGACCGAACGGCCCCCGGGCGTCCCTCGGATGAGCGATGATCATCCCCTCTGAGCGGGCCCGGCGGCAGAGGTCCGGGACTTGTCGAAAGGCACACCGTATGGCGCGGCGGGACCCCGGACGGGACGGACACGGCGGCGGGACCGGGGGCGGGTCGCGGCGTGGAGCCGCCGAGGACGGCACCGGCGGCCACGGCACCGGGGCGGAGGCACGGGACGCCCGGATGGCCCGGCGTCGCTTCCTCGGGTACGTCCTCGCCGCGCCGACGCTGACCGTGGCCGCGCAGCTCGGCGCCGAGGCCGTGGCGCCCCGGCAGGCGCGGGCCGCCGCCCCGGCGCTCGTGCCGTCGCTGCCGGGGCCGGCCGAACTCCTGGACCTGAACGAGCTGCTGACGCTCGCCGCGCTGCCCACCGCGCACCTGATCACGATCCGGATCGAGGCGGACGGCAGGGCCCACTTCGCGCTGCCCCGCGCCGAGGTCGGCCAGGGCGTCACCACCTCCAGTGCCATGATCGTGGCGGAGGAGCTCGACCTCCCGCTCGACAAGGTCGTGGTGACCCTCGCCGACGCACGGCCCGAGCTGCTCTTCAACCAGCTGACCGGCGGTTCCAACACCACGTACTCCACCTACACCCCGATCCGGGTGGCCGCCGCGATCGCCCGGGGCCGCCTTCTGCACGCCGCCTCCCTCGTGCTCGGCGAGGCCGTCACGACCCTCACGACGAAGGCCGGTGCCGTCCTCTCCCCGGCCGGAGCGGTCCTCGGCTACGGCGAGCTCGCCGCGAGGGCGGCCGCGACCGCCGACACGGCGGTCGAGGTGACCCTGAAGGACCCGGCCCGGTTCCGCGTCGTCGGCACCGGGCAGCGGCGGGTGGACGCGCTGGCCGCCGTGACCGGCCGCAAGAAGTTCGCCATGGACCTGCGGATCCCGGACGCGCTGCCCACGATGGTGTGCCGCCCGCCCACCCTCAACGGCACGGTCCGGTCGGTGGCCAACCTCGCCGAGGTCCGGGCGATGCCGGGCGTCACCGACGTCGCCACCGTCTCCACCGGCGTCGCCGTCCGCGCCCGCACCTTCGGCCAGTGCGTGGACGCCGTGCGGGCCCTGGTCGTCACCTGGGGTCCGGGGACCGCCGACGGCGCCTCCGACGCCACCGTCCTGGAGAAGCTGCGGAGGGCCGAACTGCCGCTGGTCGTCCCGGCCCTGCCGCTGCTGACGAAGGCCGTCGACGCCCGCTTCACCTTCCACTTCGCCAGCAACGCGGCCTTGGAGACCAACTGCGCGATCGCGGACGTCCGCGCGGACTCCGCCGAGGTGTGGGCCTCGCTCAAGGCACCGATCGTCGCCCAGGAGAAGATCGCCCTCACGCTCGGTCTGCCGCCGTCGGCCGTCCGCGTGCACGTCACCGAGGGCGGCGGCTCCTTCGGCCGGAAGCTGTTCGCCGACGCCGCCCACGAGGCCGTCGAGATCTCCCGGGCCCTGGGGAAGCCCGTCAAGCTCATGTGGCACCGCACCGACGACTTCCGTCAGGGCCGTACGCACCCGATGTCCACGTCGCGGGTGCGCGCCACGTACTCCCTCGGCGAGGTCCTGACGTACGAGCAGCGGCACACCTCCGTCGCCACCGACTTCGGGCACGGCGTCGGCGAGGTCCTCACGGCGGAGGCGGCCCGGCTCCCGGTCGCCGACGCGACGTTCTCGGAGACGATGTTCCAGCTCACCCAGATCAGCCCGTACCACCTCGGGGTCACGACCCAGCTGCTCGCCGAGACCGACCAGGGCTTCAACACCGGGTCGATGCGGAACATCTACTCGCCCAACGTGCGCTGCGCCCAGGAGCTGGTCATGGACGAACTGGCCCGGAGGACGGGCCAGGACGCGTACGCGCTGCGGCGGCGCCTCGTGAAGGACGCCCGCGCCCGTGCGGTCCTCGACAAGGTGGCCCAGGTGGGGGAGTGGGGCCGGAGCATGGCGGCCGGGACGGGCCAGGGGATCGCCGTCCACACCGAGTACCACTCGGCGGTCGCGATCCTCGCCGAGATCGACTGCCGCCCGGCGACCGTCGGGCGGAAGGTGCCCGCCGGGTACACCGGACCGCGGGTGACGAAGGTGGTCTGCGCCGTCGACGTCGGGCTCGCGGTCAACCCGCGCGGCCTGGAGGCCCAGATGATGGGCGGGATCGCCGACGGCATCGCGATCACCCTGACCTCCGGCCTCCACCTGCGCGACGGGCACTTCCTGGAAGGCAGCTGGGACCAGTACTTCTACACCCGGCAGTGGAACACCCCGCCCGAGCTGGAGATCATCGTGATGCCCCCCACGGGCGAGGAGCCGGGAGGCGCGGGGGAGCTGGCGGTGGCCGGGACCATGGCCGCCGTCGCCTGCGCCTACGGCCGGGCGACCGGCACGATGCCGACGGTGTTCCCCGTCAACCACGGCGAGCCGCTCGCCTTCACTCCACTGCCCACCGTCCCGCCCGTCCCGGCCTCGCCGACCGACGGCCGCGACCGCACCGTCTGAGAGCCGGAGTCCCCGTGCCGCAGCACACCTTCATCCTGAACGGCAAGGCCGTCACCGCCGACGTCGAGGGCGACGTCCGGCTCCTGTGGGTCCTCCGGGACGTCCTCGGCGTGACCGGCCCCAAGTACGGCTGCGGGGTCGGCGTCTGCCGGGCCTGCACGAGCCACCTCAACGGCAGGGCGTTCCAGCCCTGCGCCGTGCCCGTCGAGGACCTCATGCCGACCGACGAGGTCACCACCATCGAGGGCCTCCCGGACACGGTGGGGCGCGACCTGCACCCGATGCAGGACGCCTGGCTCGACCTCGACGTCGCCCAGTGCGGCTACTGCCAGCCGGGCCAGATCATGACGGCGGTGGCCACCGTCCGCCGGGCGCGGGAGGCCGGCCGCGAGGTCACCGAGGCCGACCTGGACGCCATCCGGAACATCTGCCGGTGCGGCACCTACCACCGCATCCGGCAGGCCGTGCTGGAAGGCGCCCGGCGGATGGAGTGACCGCGGTGCGTGACGCGCCGGGATTCGGTTCGTGTCACGAAGGTATTCTGTTCGCATGGCGAAGGACGATGGCGGGAAGATGGGCGTGGTGACCGCCCTGGTGCGCGGCGCGTTCCTGGTGAACGCGGTCTACGCAGACGCCGGCCGCGCCTATGGACTGACGCCGCAGCAGGGGCAGTTGCTCTGCGTGCTGATGCCGAGCCCGTCCGGGATGGGCGAGCTCGGCACGACGCTCGGACTCGCCAAGTCCAGCCTGACGGGACTGGTGGACCGCACTTCCCGCCTCGGCTTCGTCCGGCGCGAGCCCGACCCGGAGGACCGGCGGGCCGTGCGGGTCGCGCTCACCGAGGAGGGGCAGCGGGTCGCCGAGGACTTCTACACCGAGACCTGCCGCCGGATCGACGAGCTGCCCGCCGGGCTCTCGGCCGACGAACGCGAGCAGCTCGCGGGCCTGCTCGGCCGCGTCCTCCGGGACAACGCGGTGCCCGTCGTCTTCGTCGACCCGGCCTGAGCCCGCCGCCACCGCCGTCGGGGAAGCCCGTGCGGCGGTGCGCGAGGGCGGGGGAGGAATCAGGGACCGGACGGGAGCGGGGGACGGACGGGTGCCCCGGCAGCCGGCCGGACCGCCGTGCCTACGAGCCGGCCGCCCGCGTCTCCCGTACCGCGTCCAGGTACTCCGCCACCGCGTCCCGGTTGCGGGTCAGACAGCGGATCCGCTCGGTCATCCGGTCGCGTTCGTCCTCCAGGGTCGCCAGCATCTCCGGGGTCGCGTCGGGGAAGTGGATGATCCTCGGCTTGTCCAGGCACGGCAGGATCTGCTTGATGATCCGCGTCGGCAGCCCCGCGTCGAGCAGCCCGCGGATCTGCATCACCCGGTCCACGTTCGCACCGTCGTAGACGCGGTAGCCGTTCGGCAGCCGGTCCGCGACGATGAGGCCCTGCTCCTCGTAGTAGCGAAGGAGCCTGCGCGGTGTTCCGGTGCGCTCCGACAGCTCGCCGATCCGCATGGGGAGCCCCTCCCGGGAATCGCTTGACCCTCACATCGATGTGAGGGTTCGAGCATACGGACATGAGCCACGACACGACAGCGTCGTCCGGCCGGTGCGCACCCGCGGCCCCCGACGACCGACTCCGCCCGCCCGCAGGCCGGTTGCCGCTCCCCGCCCTGCTCGCCCTCGCGACCGCCGTCTTCGTCACCAGCCTCACGGAGACCCTCCCGGCCGGCGTCCTGCCCGGCATGAGCGCCGGCCTGGGCGTCGGCGAGGCCGCGACGGGCCAGACGGTCACCGTCTACGCCCTCGGCACGGCCCTCACCGCCATCCCGCTGGCCGCCCGCACCGCCGGCCGGAGCCGCAAGCGGGTCCTGCTCGCCTCCGTCGCCGGCTTCGCCGTCGCGAACACTGTCACCGCCGCCTCCTCCTCGTACGCCCTCACCCTCGGCGCCCGGTTCCTCGCCGGAGTCGCGGCGGGAGTCGCCTGGGCCCTGCTGGCCGGCTACGCCCGCCGCCTCGCCCCCGCCCACCTCCAGGGCCGCGCGGTCGCCGTCGCGATGACCGGCATCCCGCTCGCGCTCTCCCTCGGCGTCCCCGCCGGGACCTTCCTCGGCGCGGCCGTCGGCTGGCGGAGCGCCTTCGCCGCGATGACCGTGATCGCCGCCGGTCTCCTCGGCTGGATCGCGCTCGCCGTCCCCGACCTGCCCGGCGAGCCGCGCGGCTCCCGCGCCCGGGCCGCCCGGACCCTGCGGGTGCCCGGCGTCCTGCCGGTGCTCGCCGTCACCTTCACCCTCGTCCTGGCCCACACCGTGCTGTACACCTACGTCGCCGCCTATCTCGGCCACATCGGCCGGGGCGGCTCCACGGGGCTCGTCCTGCTGGTCTTCGGCGCCGCCTCCCTCGTCGGGATCTGGGTGACCGGGCGTCACATCGACCGCCGGCTGCGGGCCCTCGCCCTCGGCGGGACGCTCCTCGTCGCCGCCGCGGCCGCGGCCCTCGCCGTACCGGCCGGGCGGACCGCCCTCGTCCCCATCGCCGCCGCGCTGTGGGGCCTGGGCTGGGGCGGGGCGCCGACCCTGCTGCAGACGGCCGTCGCGGACGCGGGCGGGGACGCCGCCGACACCGCCCAGACGATCCTGGTCAGCCTCTGGAACGCGGCGATGGCGGCCGGCGGCCTCGCGGGCGGCCTCCTCCTCGACCTCCTGGGCGCCGGCGCCCTTCCGGGGAGCGTCCTCCTCCTGCTCGTCCCGGTGGTGGCCGTCGTCGCGGGCGCCCGCGCCCACGGCTTCCCCGCCCGGCGTTCGGCCGCGTGAGGCCCGCGTCGAACGGGCGCGGGCCCCCACCGCCGGACGGTGGGGGCCCGCGCCGGGTCACCGGAGCGTCAGACGGCCGGCGGGACGCGGGACGGGCGGCCCGAGCCGCGCGTCAGCACGTAGCCGCCGATGCCGGCGAGCGCGGCGAGGACCGCGCCCGCCGCCGTCCAGAGCCAGCGGTCCGACCACCAGCCGGAGGACCAGCCGTCCTCCGGGGCGGCCGCGTCGACCACCGTGCGCCGGCCGGCGTCCTCGTCCGCCTTCGCCTGGTCGGCGGTGGTCGCCCCCGGCACCAGGGGCGCGCCCAGCGAACCGTCGGTGGCGTAGGCGCCGCCCTTGTCGAGCACGTCGACCCCCACGGCGGCCGTGAACGGCTGCCCGAGGTCCTCGTCGGGCAGTCCGGTCACCGTCAGCCGCACGAAGTAGCTGCCGGGCAGCGGGTCGTTCGCCCACGCGTCGGCCGAGGCCCGGACCGGGCGCAGCACACAGGCGAGCTCGGTGGTCGTGGCGTCCTTCGCCGCCGTGCGGGCCTGCATGCCGTACATGCACGGCTGGCGCCGCCGCAGGCCGTCGTAGACGTCGATCCGCCAGGTCGCGGCGCCGTGCCGCAGCGCCGCTTCGGGCAGCGTGACGGTGGCCCGGACGGTGGGCCGCTGGCCGGTGTCCGCGGGGAAGACCCAGTACAGGTAGTCACCCGAGGCGGCCTGCGCGGTCGCCCGCTGGCCCGGCAGGAAGCGGGCGGCGGTGCGGAACGTGGTCCCGGCCTCCGTGGGGCCCCCGTCCGGACCGGCGCTCGCGCTCGGGTCGGCCGTGGCGGACGGGGAGTCGGCCACGGCGGCCGGAGCCGCGAGACCGAGGAGGGCGACGCCCGCGAGGGCGGCCGTGGCGAGCATGCGTACGGTGCGCATCAGTGGGTCCTCCAGACAGCGAAGCGCCAGCGGGACAGCCAGCCCCAGACCAGACCGGCCAGGAAGCCGACGAGCACCAGCACGCCGAGCAGCCACCAGCCGCGGCCCAGACCGAAGGAGGCCACGTCCGAGGCGCTCGACGGGCCGTCGACGACGTCCACCGTCAGCTCGATGGGCATGCCCGGCGTGGTCTTCACCGACGGGGGAGCGGAGAAGGAGTTGCTGACCTGCAGACAGACCGTCTCGGCGGCCGGCTTGGCGTCTCCGGGGCCGTCGTCGAGGTCGGGCTTGGGGTAGCGCAGGCCCGTGGAGACGACGTCCGTCCGGCCGTCGCCCGCCTCGGAGCCACGGACTATCTCGCGGCCGTGGAGGGTGACCGCCCGCAGCAGCACGCCGTAGTCGTCGTTGACGGCCCGGTCGGCGGAGACGCTGACGGAGGCCCGCAGTTCCTGGCCGGGCAGCAGGTCCACCTTGTACCAGCGGTGCTCGCCGAAGGACTCGCGGTCCGTGTACAGACCGGGCTTGAGCTGCGGGGCGTCGGGGCAGCGCGGCGTGCCGCGGGTGGCCACCGGCGTGACGACCGGGTCGGCCGCGCGGTCGACCAGCTGGCGGACGCGGCGCGAGAGGTCCTCGGTGCGGTGGACGGAGGTGTACGTGCCTCCGGTGGCCTCCGCGATGCAGGTGAGCTGCTGCCGGGTCTTGGCGTCCGGCACGAGGCCGAGGGTGTCGATGACGAGGTGGATGCCCTTGGCCGCGATCTCCCGGGCCACCTGGCAGGGGTCGAGCGGGGCGCAGGTGTCCTCGCCGTCGGTGATGAGCACGATCCGCTTGGTCGCCCCGTCCTCGCCGAGGTCGTCGGCGGCGCCGAGCAGCGCCGGCCCGATCGGGGTCCAGCCGGTCGGGGCGAGCGTCGCCACGGCCGCCTTGGCCTCGGTGCGGTCGAGCGGTCCCACCGGGTACAGCTGCCGGGTGTCCTTGCAGCCCCGCTTGCGGTCCTGCCCGGGGTAGTCGGCGCCCAGGGTGCGGATGCCGAGCCTGACCTCCTCGGGCACGGCGTCCAGGACCTCGTTGAAGGCCTGCTTGGCCGCGGCCATGCGCGACGTGCCGTCGATGTCCTTGGCCCGCATGGAGCCGCTGACGTCGAGGACCAGCTCGACCTTGGGGGATTCCTTCGCCGGTTCGTCGGCGGCCGCGCCCGTCGGCAGCAGCGCGACGCTCAGGGCGGCGAGCAGCGCGCAGGCCCCGGTCGCCAGCCGTTTTCTCGTGATCATCGCCGGATCGTATTGATGATTCTCCGACAATCCCAAATCACGTCCGGCCGTTGACGGATCCTGCGCGTGCGCAAGGCCGCGGAGGCCCTTCGTCGCCCGGCGCCCGGCGCCGTCGTCGCCGCCGGTGACCGGTCGGCGGTCCCCGACTTGCGATCAGGAATGCGGGGTGTTGGTCTGGAAGGTACAGGGAGCAACGGGCGCAGCGATCCGGGCCCGCAGGGGTGGCGTTCAGCCGAATCAGGGGGACGGCGCGTCGTATGGCGACGGGGCGGATGCCCCCGCGCCGCGGCACGCCACCGGAGGTGCACGATGACACAGCTCTCTTCTGCCCGCATTCCCCTCCGCCGGATCATGGCCGTGATCCTGACGGCCGCCCTGACGCTCTCCCTCTCGGTGGTGCTCACCGTCACCTCGACGAAGAAGGCGGTCGCCTCGTGCTCCGCCAGCCCGTTCAACGGGACGTGGCGCTCGTCCGACGCCAGGCTGAAGCGCATCGACGTGTGGCAGGGGGAGGACTGCCACCTGTACGCGAAGGCATGGTCCGTCTGCGAGCACGACGCGACGCACATCTGCAGCTGGGGGAAGAGGAGGATGGGCGACAGCCCCGAGCCGAACTTCCAGTTCGTCGGATACAACTGGAGCGACGCCGACGAGGTGCTGCACCTGCGGTTGAAGGACCGGTCCCACCTCTCGGTGTGGGACAGCACCGACTACCACAGCGGCAAGAAGGTCAGTTTCACGGTCGGCATGTACCGGAGCCGTTGAGCCCGTGACGGGTCAACGGTGCTCGGGGTTCTCGAAGTCGAAGCGGCAGCCGGCGTCCCACTCGGAGCGCTGGTTGCCGTGGGCGGGGATGCCGCCGGCGTCCTTGAGCAGGCGGGCCAGGTGGAGCTGGTTCCAGGTCATGAAGGTCGCGTTGCGGTTGGTGAAGTCGTTCTCCGGACCGCCCGAGCCGGGGTCGAGGTACGACGGTCCCGGGCCGGCCGGGCCGACCCAGCCCGCGTCCGCCTGGGGCGGGATCACGTAGCCGAGGTGCTGGAGGCTGTAGAGGACGTTCATCGCGCAGTGCTTGGCGCCGTCCTCGTTGCCGGTGATCAGACAGCCGCCCACACGGCCGTAGTAGGCGTACTGGCCCTGCTCGTTGAGGATCGACGAGCAGGCGTACAGGCGCTCGATCACCTTCTTCATGACCGAGGAGTTGTCACCCAGCCACACGGGCCCCGCCAGGGTCAGGATGTCGGCGGCCATCACCTGCGAGTAGAGCACCGGCCACTCGTCCGTCTCCCACCCGTGTTCGGTCATGTCCGGCCACACACCGGTCGCGATGTCGACGTCCACCGCCCTGACCACGTCGACCCGCACCCCCTGGCGCTCCATGATCCCGGTGCTGATGTCGATCAGCCCCTGGGTGTGGCTGCGCTCCGGCGACCGCTTGAGCGTGCAGTTGATCACCAGCGCGCGGAGATCGCGGTAGGACGGGCCGTTGTCGGTCATCGAGGCATCCCTGGGGAACGAGCGGGCGGTCGGACGGCCCGCCACGCCCGGCTGCCGACGTCGAGGGGCTCCGGGCGGGTCCGGCCGGGAATCCCGTCCACTGTCGCGCCTCGTCGAGCGGACCGGCGGGACGCCGCGCCATCGCCGGCGAAGTCGCTCCGCGATCACCCGCCTGGCCCGCACCGACGACGACCGTTCCCCTCCCGGGGTCCCACCCCCTGCGCGCCGCGGAGCTCGGGCCGGGCCGGTTCAGCCCGGCGGGCCCGCCGCGTTCCCGGGACCGTCCTCGGTCAGGGGGCGGGCCGTCACGCCCGAGGCGTGTTCCTGGTGCCCGCCCGAGGCGATGAGGCGGACCTCGTCGCGATCGCTGATCTCCGCGCGGATGATGCCGGTCGCGTCGCAGTAGACGGGGTGTCCTCCGGACCCCGTGGACGCCGTGCGCTCCACCACCACGACGTCCCGGGCCCCGCCCGCGCCGTCGGAGAACACCAGCTCGTACCGGAGTGTGCTCATTTGCCTGATTTTACGCCGCTCGGCGGGTCACGGCGTCGGAGAGCGCGGCCAGCGCGGCGCCCAGGGCCTTCAGGCCCGGCCCCGCGGGTCCGCCCGGCTCGCTCATGTACAGGTCCCGGCGGATCTCGACCATCAGCGCGGTGACCCGCGGGTCCCTGCGGTGGTACCGCAGCGGCACGTACGTCCCCGCGAACGGCGTGTCCGTCGCGACACCCCCGAAGGCGCCGAACGCCTCCCGCGCCGCCTCCAGGAGCGCCGGCGGCGTGTGGAACGCGTCCGTCCCGAGGCAGACCGGCGGCCGCGGACCCTCGCCGTGCAGCTCGTACGGCAGCGGCTCCGTCGGGTACGAGTGGACGTCGACGACCACGGCCCGCCCCGTCGCCGCCAGGCGCCCCGCCACGGCCTCGGTCATGGCCCCGGCGTACGGACCGAAGTACCGGTCGACGAGCGGTGCCGGATCGAATCCGTCGGGACGCAGCGGGACGCGGTGCGTCGTGCGCGTGTAGACCGCGCCCATGCCGACGGCGAGCATCTCCTCGCGCTCGTCCGGGAACCGCTCGGGGTCGACGACGAGCCGGGAGAGCCGGTTGACGAACCGCCAGGGCGCGATCTCCGCCGCCGCGGCGCCCGCCGCGGCGATCTCCGCCGTGTGGGCGTCGGTGAGGTGGTCCAGCTCCGCGGCGAGCTCCCCGTCGTCGAGCACGATGTCCCCGCGCACCTCCGGCGGCACCACGCGCGAGGAGTGCGGCACGTGCAGGAGCACGGGGGAGCCGGGGTCACCGGCCAGGAGCGCGAAGGAGTCCGGGATCATCGCCTCAGCCTGCCACGGACCGGCCGCCGCCGGAACCGGGCCCGCTCGCCCGCCACCCCGGCCCGCTCCGCCGCGAACCCGCTGGTTAGAGTGGTGCGAGGTCGCGCCGCCGCACCAGGTCCAGGCGCCGGACCGGGCCGACTGTCGATCACAGGGTCCCGCACGACCACCCGACCCCTGTCTCGCCCCGGCCGACGGCCGCCTGCCCCGGAAACCACCGCCTCACATGAGCACCGACGCCGCCCTGCGCCCCGACACCGGCCCCACCGCCCCCGCGACCCCCGGAAAGCCGCCCCGCCGGCCGCGGATGTCCGGAAGGGCCCCGGCCCGCCCGGCCCCCGCCGCCGCCTTCCACAGCGTGAGCGCGGCGACGGCCGCCCTGCTCGGGCTCGTCGCGCTCGGCGCCCTGATCCACGAACCGGTGCTGATACCGCCGCTCGCCGCCAGCGCGGCCCTGGTGCACTGCGCGCCCGCCCTCCCCCTCGCCCAGCCCCGCAGCGTGATCGTCGGTCACCTCCTCGGCGCCGCCGCCGGATACGCGGTCGCGGCCGCCGCCGGCGGCAGCGCGTGGGCGGCCGCCGTCGCCGCCGGGGCGACCCTCGCCCTGACGACGCTCGCCAGGACCCCGCACTCCCCGGCCTGCGCGACCTCCGTGGTCATCGTGCTCCAGGCGCCCGCGCCGGCCCGCTTCGTCCCGCTGCTCCTCGGGGCCACGGTCCTGTTGGTCCTGACCGCGTACTGCGCCTCCCGCATCCGCCGCCGCGCCCCGAGATACCCCGCCTACTGGTGGTGAGCCGGGCCCCGCGCCCCGCGTGAGCGGCCGTACGCCCTCCGCGGCGCGGGTGAGCGGGCGCCTGCGGCCGGTGCGCCCCGGGAGCGCCGCACCCCCGGGCGCCGTTCCCCCGGGTGATCGGGTCACCTTCCGGCGGGTTCCGGACGGAAACCCACCCGAAGCGCCGGACCCTCCCCGAGCAGGGCTTCCGAGGGCGTATTCCCTTGCGTGGCCGGTGCCCGACCGTGCACCGGCGCAGTGAGGGGAGAGAACCGCATGTTGTCCTCCTGGCCGCACCTCCGGCAGGACTTCGCCGCGTCCGTCGTCGTCTTCCTCGTCGCCCTGCCGCTCTGCATCGGGGTGGCCGTCGCCTCGGGCGTCCCCGCCGAACTCGGCCTCGTCACCGGCATCGTCGGCGGCGTCGTCACCGGCCTGATGCGGGGGAGCAGCCTCCAGGTCTCGGGTCCCGCCGCCGGCCTCACCGTCCTGGTCCTGGAGGTGGTCCGGGCCTTCGGACTCGCCGCGCTCGGCGTCGTCGTCCTCCTCGCGGGACTGCTCCAGATCCTGGTGGGCCTGCTGCGGTGGGGCCGCTGGTTCCGGGCCATCTCCGCCTCGGTCGTCGAGGGCATGCTCGCCGGCATCGGCCTGGTCATCGTGGCCGGCCAGCTGTACGCGGCGGCGGGCATCGACGCCCCCGCGTCGGGGCCCGCCCGGATCGCCGGACTGCCCGCCGCCCTCGGACGCGCCCTGACGGACGCCTCCCTGCTGGTCCCGCTCGCCGTCGCGGCCGGCACGATCCTGGTGATCGTGGGATGGCGCTTCGTCCCCCGGCCCGTCCGGGCGGTACCCGGCGCACTGGCGGCGGTCCTGCTCGCCGCGCTCGTCACCGCCGTGGCGGACCCGCCCCTGGCCACCGTGCGGGTGAGCGGCGTCCTGGACGCGGTCCGGCCGCCCGGGTCCGACGCGTTCGCCGCCCTGACCGACGTCGCCCTGCTGGGCACCGTCCTGGCGTTCGCGCTGATCGCCTCCGCGGAGTCGCTGTTCGGCGCGGCGGCGGTGGACCGTCTGCACGACGGGCCCCGCACCGACTACGACAGGGAGCTGGTCGCCCAGGGCGTCGGGAACACGGTCTGCGGCCTGCTCGGCGCGCTGCCGATGACCGCCGTCATCGTCCGCAGCTCGGCCAACGTCCGGGCGGGCGCCCGGACGAAGGCGTCCCGGGTGCTGCACGGGATGTGGCTGCTGGTCTTCGCCGCCCTGCTGCCCGCGACCCTGGCGTACGTGCCGGTCGCCTCGCTCGCGGGCATCCTGGTCCACGCCGGGTGGAGGCTGATCCCCTTCCGCGCCGTGGCCGCCCTCTGGAGGGGACACCGGGGCGAGGCGCTCGTCCTGGTCACCACGGCCGTCTCGATCGTCGCCGGCGGAATGCTGGAGGGGGTGCTGATCGGGCTGGTGCTCTCCGTCGCCAAGGCCGCGTGGGACGTGTCGCACCTCCGGGTGGAGCGCACGGACGACGGTCCGGGTCCGGTGCGGGTGAGCCTCACGGGGAACGCCAACTTCCTGCGGCTGCCCACGATGCTCGACGCGCTCGAATCCCTGCCGCGGGACCGCCCCGTCGAAGTGGACCTGTCCCGGCTCCAGCACCTGGACCACGCCTGCCGCGCCGCCCTCGACACCTGGGCCGAGCGGCACCGGACGGCCGGCCCCGGCTCCGTGCTCCTGCACGGTCCGCCCGAGGGGCGCACCGCCCGGCCCTCCGACGGCGAGCCGGCGCCGGCCGCGCCCTGACCGACGGCGCGTCACCTCCCCGGCGGGGCTGCGAAGGGGGCGGAGGGGCCGTCCTCAGCGGTCGAGCGGAACCGCGGCGTGGATCGTCTTGCCGGCCGGGTGGGAGTCCACCGTCACCTCGCGGCACAGCCGCAGCACGATGGGCCAGCCGTAGCCGCCCGGGCGGAGCTCGTCGCGGCGTTCGCAGTGCGGGGACCGCCCGCTGGCGTCGGCCACGGAGACGGTCACCCGGTCGCCTCCGACGGTGACGCCGAAGCCCGTGACGCCGCCGCCGTGGCGCATCGCGTTCGTGACCAGTTCGGAGGTGACGAGGAGCAGGTCCTCGCACCGCGCGGGCGGAAGACCGCCGAGTCCCGCGACGGCGTGCCGGACCAACCGGCGTGCCTGCGCCGGTGTGCGGACCCGGTACGGCCCGCCGCTCACGCTGCCGCGAGGGACCGCCTCCACCGACGTAAGGGTCCGGGGGTCGCTGCGGGTTGTCATGGCGAATCCCTTTCTTCCTGATGCGTCCTGGGGTGACGGAATCCGCCTTCCCGGTCGGCCCGGAGTGATGCCTTTCATCCGGTCGGAAGAAAGGAGGAGTACTCCGTGAAGACCGGGGTACGAGGGCCGCGACCGCGGAACAAGCTGTGAGCTGGAGGAGGTTGTCCCCGTGCGGACCGAGATGACCGAGGCGACGACGACGTACGTGACGAACACGACAAGCGTGACGAACGGTACGCGTGAGGAACTGCCTGTTCTCGAGGCCCCCCAGGAGGTCGCGCCCCGCGACGCCCGCGCCCTGACGAAGGTGTTCCTCCGCGAGCTCGCGGAGCGGGAGGAGGGGACCCACGAGTACCAGTACGTCAGGAACACCCTCATCGAGATGAACATGACGCTCGTGCGGTACGTCGCCGGGCGGTTCCGGGCGCGCGCCGACGAGATGGACGACATCGTCCAGGTCGGCATGATCGGTCTCATCAAGGCGATCGACCGCTTCGACCTGAGCCGTGAGGTCGAGTTCACCACCTTCGCCGTTCCGTACATCCAGGGCGAGATCAAGCGGTTCTTCCGCGACACCACCTGGGCCGTCCACGTCCCGCGCCGGCTCCAGGAGGCCCGCGTGGAGCTGGCCAAGGCGACCGACGAGCTGAGCTCGAAGCTGGGCCGCGCGCCCAGGGTCGCGGAGCTGGCCCCGCACATGGACCTGTCGGAGAGCGAGGTCGTCGAGGCGCAGCTGGCCGCGAACGGCTACAACTCCACCTCCCTGGACGCCACGATAGGCGGTGGCGACGGCGAGGACGACGACGCCGCCCTGGCCGACCTCATCGGCGAGGAGGACCCGGCCCTCGCACTCTTCGAGGACTTCCACACCCTGGCGCCGCTGGTGGAGGCCCTCGAGGAGCGCGACCGGCTCCTCCTGCACCTGCGTTTCGTCGAGGAACTGACCCAGGCGCAGATCGGCGAACGCCTCGGCGTCTCGCAGATGCACGTCTCACGGCTCCTGGCCCGCAGCCTCAAGCGCCTGCGGGAAGGCATGGTCGACACCGGGACGGGCGGCTGACCGACGGTGCGCCCCGGGACAGGCCGGGGGCGCACCGGCACCCTCGCCCCGTCGCCCGAAAGCCCGTCCTCCGGACGGGCTTTCGGCGTCCCGGTGTGCTCCTCGGCCGCCGTCCGGGCCCGTCCTCGGTCCACCGGGCCGGGTACCCGCCGGCGTCGTCGGGGCAGGACGCCGGCCGGGGAGCACGACGAACTGCCTGGGGTCCCCGTCGTCGACGGGGACCCCAGGCACTTCGGTGACCTTCACCGCGGTGCGGCGGCCGCTCTCGCCGGCGGTGCCGCCGTCATGACCTGTCCTCCGGCCGCGTGGCGATGAAGGAGGGGCGGCGGACCGGGGCGGCGAACGGCATCTCCGGCAGGTTCTCGACGCTGTTGAAGACGAGGAAGACGTTGCTCCGCGGGAACGGTGTGATGTTGTCGCCGGAGCCGTGCAGGGCGTTGCAGTCGAACCAGGTGGCCGAGCCCGCGGGGCCGGTGAAGTGGCGGATGCCGCAGGCCTCGGCGAACGTCGTCAGCGCCTCGTCGGACGGCGTCCCGGCGTCCTGCATCTGCAGCGACTTCTTGTAGTTGTCCGTCGGCGTGGCCCCCGCGCAGCCCAGGAAGGTGCGGTGCGAACCCGGCATGATCATGAGGCTGCCGTTGGTGGTGTGGTTCGGGGTCAGCGCGATCGACACCGACACGGTCCGCATCTGCGGCAGCCCGTCCTCGGCGTGCCAGGTCTCGAAGTCGGAGTGCCAGTAGAAGCCACTGGCGCCGAACCCCGGCTTGACGTTGATCCGTGACTGGTGGACGTAGACGTCGGAGCCCAGGATCTGGCGTGCCCGGCCCACCACCCTCGGGTCCTGCGCGAGCCGGGCGAAGACCTCGCTGATCCGGTGCACCTCGAAGACGGAGCGGATCTCCTGGGAACGGGGCTCGACGATCGCCCGCTCGTCCGTCCGCAGGGCGGGGTCGGAGACGAGCCGGTCCAGCTCGGCCCGGAGCTCGTCGACCTCCTCGGGCGTGACGAGCTCGTCGACCGTGAGGAACCCGTCGCGGTCGAACTCCTCCAGCTCGCGGGCCCAGAACGGGCCGGGTGTGCCGGGCTCCGACCACACGACCGGGTCCTTGCGGCCGATGAGCACCTCCTGGGCGCCACGGGTGGGGTAGAGGTCGACGGGGCGGGTGGGTGCGGAGGTCATGGGGCGGGGTGCCTTCCTTTCGCGTACGGGCTCGTCGTGGTCCCGGGCCCGGCCGGACGCGCGCCGGTCGCGGCCCGGCCGGGGGGCGGGGGTCCGGGGCTCAGACCTGGTCGGGCTCGGTGAGGAGCGGGTAGACGCCGTTCTCGTCGTGGTCCTCGCGGCCCGTGACGGGCGGGTTGAAGACGCACAGGCAGCGGAAGTCCTGCTTGACCTTGAGGCTGTGGCGCTCGTGGCGGTCGAGGAGGTACATGGTCCCGGGCAGGATCGTGTACGTCCGGCCGGTCTCGTGGTCGGTGAGCTCGGCCTCGCCGGCTGTGCAGACCACGGCCTCGACGTGGTGGGCGTACCACATGGAGGTCTCGGTACCTGCGTACAGCACGGTCTCGTGGAGGGAGAACCCGACGCGCTCGCGGGCGAGCACGATGCGCTTGCTCTCCCAGGTCCCGGACGCGGCCTTCACGTGCCGCTCGGTGTTCTCCAGCTCGTCGAAGGAACGGACGATCATGGGTGGTGCCTTTCGGTGGAGGGGGTCAGGCGGCGAGGCGCTCGGCGGTGTGGCGCACGGCGCGGGCCAGGATGCGCAGGCCCTCGTCGAGCTCCTCGTCCGTCACGGTCAGCGGCGGCAGGAGTTTGACCACCTCGCCGCGCGGGCCGGAGGTCTCCAGGAGCAGCCCGAGTTCGAAGGCCCGGCGGCAGACCGCGTCCGCGCGCTCCCCGTCGGCGAACTCCAGGCCCCAGACCAGACCGCGGCCGCGGACCGCGGTTGCCGCGCCCCGGCCGGGACCGCAGAGGTCGAGCAGGGCGTCCCGCACCCGGCCCGCCCGGCCGCGGGTGCGCTCGCGCAGGGTGCCGTCGCGCCAGTACGCGTCCAGGGCGGCCGTGGCGGTGACGAAGGCGGGGTTGTTGCCGCGGAAGGTGCCGTTGTGCTCGCCCGGCTCCCACACGTCGAGCTCCTGCCGGAAGAGGCAGAGGGCGAGGGGGAGGCCGTAGCCGCTGATGGACTTGGAGAGCGTGACGATGTCGGGCGTGATGCCCGCCTCCTCGAACGAGAAGAAGTCGCCGGTGCGCCCGCAGCCCATCTGGACGTCGTCGACGATGAGGAGCATGTCGTGCCGGCGGCAGAGCTCGGAGAGCGCGCGCAGCCACTCGGGGCGCGCGACGTTGATGCCGCCCTCGCCCTGCACCGTCTCGACGATCACGGCCGCGGGGTGGTCGAGGCCGGAGCCGGGGTCGCGCAGGAGCCGCTCGAACCAGAGGAAGTCCGGGACCTGGCCGCCGAGGTAGTGGTCGAAGGGCATCCGGGTGGCGTGGTTCAGCGGCACGCCCGCTCCGGCGCGCTTGAGGGCGTTGCCGGTGACGGCGAGGGAGCCGAGCGACATGCCGTGGAAGGCGTTGGTGAAGGAGACGACGGTCTCGCGCCCGGTGACCTTGCGGGCGAGCTTGAGGGCGGCCTCCACGGCGTTGGTGCCGGTGGGGCCGGGGAACATCACCTTGTAGGGCAGGGCGCGGGGCTCCAGGACCACCTCGCGGAAGGTCTCCAGGAAGTCGCGTTTGGCCGTCGTCGACATGTCGAGGCCGTGGGTGATGCCGTCGGAGGCGAGGTAGTCGAGCAGGGCGCGCTTGAGCACCGGTGCGTTGTGGCCGTAGTTGAGTGAACCCGCGCCGGCGAAGAAGTCGAGGTACGACCGGCCCTGCTCGTCGTACAGCCTGCTGCCCGAGGCCCGTTCGAAGACGACCGGCCAGGCACGGCAGTAGCTGCGGACTTCCGACTCGACGGTCTCGAAGACGGAGGGGGCGATGTCGGTGAGGATCACGGGAGTGTCTTCTCCAGGGTGTCGTTCGGGCGTGGTGACAGGGGGGTCGGCTCAGGAGGCGGGCGAACCGAGCGGGCCGATGCGGTAGAGCACCTCGGACTCGTGGCCCGCCGTGGGGAACGCGGCGGCCGGGAAGAGGACCTCCTGGGTGAGGTCCGCCCCGTGCCGGCGCGCGTAGGACCGGAAGAGCCGGTCCGAGGCCAGGTTCCCCGGCGTGACGGTCGCCTCGACCCGGTCGAGTCCGTGCTCGGCGGCCACGCGGTCGGAGAGGGCGTCGAGCAGTGTCCCGGCTACCCCGGTTCCGCGGTGCGAACCCTCCACGGCGACCTGCCAGACGAAGAGGGTCCCCGGCGCGTCGGGACGCAGGTACCCGGTGACGAAGCCGACCGGTCGTCCGGAGGCGTCACGGGCGACCGCGGTCGTGTCGGCGAAGTCCCGGCACCACAGCAGATAGCTGTACGGCGAGTTGAGGTCGAGTTCCCCCGAGCCGCGCGCGATCCGCCAGAGGTCGGCCCCGTCCGTGGTGCGGGCCGGCCCGACGGTCACGCCGTCGACCGGAGTGGTCAGAGGTGCAGTGGTCATGGGCGCCGAAGTTACCGAGCGCCCGACGGAACTTCCTGGTCCGACGGGGTTGTTCGACACGACTGATCGTGATATTTGAGCCGACCCGTCCAGGGCGGGTAATTCGGCTCGTCGGCGCCCGGCGAACGCCATCAGAGGGGGACATAATGCCCGTTTGTCACGGATGGATAACGTCTCGGCTGTGTCCGAACCGGTCCCTCAAGAACGTGAGAAAATCCCGCACTTCACGTTTGAAGGCGCCGGAAGCGGTCAGGTGTACGGGTCGATCCGGTCCGCGCCCGGCGGGGCGTCGCCGGAAAGGCCCGGAGCCGGGCCCGGGCGGTGTGCCCGGGCCCGGCTCCGGCCGGTGTCGTGCGCCGACGGGGCGCGGGGTCTACCAGATCGCCTCGATCCACTCCGGGTGGTCGATGAACGGGTTCCGGTTGCCCTGGTACGTGGTGAAGATGATGTCGTTGCGGCGCTCCTCGAAGGCGCTCGGCGGGTCCTGCTCGTTCCACTGCTTCAGCACCGAGAGGCGGCCGTGGAGGGGGACGCTGCCGTTCGTGGTCGAGTCGTTGGGCTCCAGGTCGGCCCAGGCGTCGTCGCCCTCGTACCGGACGGCCATGTAGAGGATCATGCGGGCCACGTCGCCCTTGTCGGCGTCGCGCGGCTCGAAGGAGTTGCTGTCGGTGTAGCTGCCGGGGGCGCCGCTGACCGGGCTGCCGCCGTTGTCGAAGTCCTTGTTGCCGCGGGTGCTGTTGACCTGGACGTCCGCCGCGCGCAGGTGGTGGAGGTCGGTGCCGGGGCCGGCCGAGGTGCCGAAGTTGCCGTGGGACTGGGCCCAGGTGTGCTCGCGGTTCCAGTCGCCCACGGCACCGCCGTTGAGGGACTTGCTGCGGGAGGTGCCGCTGTACAGCAGGATCACGTTGGCGGTGTTGTTCGGGTCCTGGTCGGTGTTCTTGAGGGCGTTCCACACCGCGTCGTACGAGATCTTGCTCTGGCTGCTGATGATCGTGTGCAGCGAGGCCTTGAGGCTCGTGCCGGTCTTCCCGATCGCGTTCTTGTAGTACGTGCTGTCGTACGCCGTGGTCGTGGCGCTCGCGGGGGTCGCGGTGACCGTCGGGAGGGTGAGGGTGACGAGGACGGCGGATATGGCCGCGGCCCACGCCTTTCCTCGGGTGATCCGTACAGCGGACATGGGGGTGCCCTTTCCCGGAGGGTGACACGCGGAGAAGCGCGGCGGCGGCTCGACGGTGCCGCGATCTACGCGTGTTGACGGTTGGTTGCCGGGAGCGTGGCACAGCGGTGGGGGTGGTCGTGTAACCGGGAGGGGGATTTTCTGTGACGTTCTCGCATACGGCGGAACCGTTGACGGAACCTCAACTCGGTCTCGCCGCATATGTCTTGAGAGCGCTATGCGCCCCGAACGTCCACCGGCACGCCCTTCGGCTCCTTGACGCGCTTCATGATGATCTGCGAGTTCACCTCGGTGACGCCGGCGAGCGTCGTCAGGCGTTCGATCCAGAGCCGCTCGTAGGCCGCGAGGTCCGCCACCGCGATCCGCAGCAGACAGCCCGGGCTGCCGAACAGGCGGTACGCCTCGATGACGTCCGGCACGTCCTGGAGTGCCTCCTCGAACGCCTCCACGGTCTCCCGGTCCCGCTTCACCTCCACCGACACCAGCACCTCGAAGCCCCGGCCCACCGCCGCCGGGTCGATGACCGCGCGGTAGCCCTGGATCACCCCGTCCTGCTCCAGCTGGCGCACCCGGCGCAGGCAGGGGGAGGCGCTGAGGCCGACCCGCTGGGCCAGCTCCTGGTTGCTCAGCCGGCCGTCGTTCTGGAGCTCACGCAAGATATGGAGATCAATTCTGTCCATGGCGCAATTGTCTACCACGATGAAACGGTGATGCGGGCAATTTCGCAATCGCCTTGCGCGTCGCCTGTCCTATCGTTGCGGACGCAGGAGATTTCGGTACGGAGTAAGGACGGCAGCCATGAAGCGGACGAACGACGGTGGAACGCGCCGGATCGTCGTCATCAGCACCGGCGGCACGATCGCCAGCCGCTGGCAGGGCACCGGATACGCCGCCGACGCCTCGGGCGACGACGTCCTGGCCACCGCCCCGCTGCCCGAGGGCGTGACCGTCGAGGTCGTCGACCTCTTCAACGTCAACAGCTCGCGGATGACCGCCGCCCACCAGCTCGCCCTGCTGCGCACCGTCCAGGAGACCTTCGCCGACCCCGGCGTCGACGGCATCGTCGTCACCCACGGGACCGACACCCTGGAGGAGACCGCCTTCCTCCTCGACCTCCACCACGCCGATGCCCGCCCGGTCGTGCTCACCGGCGCCCAGCGCCCCTTCGGCACGGGCGACGGCGACGGCCCCGGCAACCTGTACGACGCGCTCCAGGTCGCGGCCACCGTCCGCGAGCTGGGCGTCCTCGTCGTCTTCGACGGCCGCGTCCACGCCGCGCGCGGCACCGTCAAGACCCGCACCCTCGCCGCGGACGCCTTCTCCGACCCCTCCGCGGAGCGCCTCGGCCGCGTCGGTTTCTCCCGCGTCGACATCGAGCGCCAGCCGGAGCGCCCCGCGCCCCTGCCGCTGCCCGCCGCCGCCCGTACCGCGACCCCCGGCGCCACCGGCTCCGAAGCCACCCTGCTGCCCCGGGTCGACATCGTCACCCACCACTCCGACGGCGACGCGTTCCTCTTCGAGGCCGCCGTGTCCGCCGGTGCCCGCGGCATCGTCCTGGAGGCGACCGGCGCCGGCAACGCCACCCCCGAGATCGCCGCCGCCGTGGCGCGCGCGGTCGCCGAGGGCGTCCTCGTCGCCGTGAGCACCCGCGTCCCGTCCGGGCCGCTCGCCGAGATCTACACCGGCGGCGGAGCCGTCGACCTGGTCGCCGCCGGAGCGCTCCTCACCGGCACGCTCCGGCCCGCCCAGGCCCGCATCGCCGTCCTCGCCGCGCTCCTCGCCGACGGCTCCGCCGGCGACCCCGCCCGCGCCGCCGCCCGGCTGCGCCGCCTCCTGGACGGCCCAGTCCGCGCCGAGCCCGCCCTCGCCACCGGCGGCTCCCGCTCGGCCTCGGCCGTCGCCGCCCGCGCCTGACGGACGCACCCCAGAACCCCGGCTCGCGGGCGGAGCACCCCCCACCCGCCCGCGAGCCGGATCCCACCCCCTCCCCGCGGAACTCCCCGGCGGCGGCCGGCCCCGCAGCACCCGGTCCCGTCCGCCGCCCCCGCCGCGCGCCAGGGCGCGGCCCCGGTGCGGCTTGGTGGCGCCCTGAGGCCCCCGCGACACCCTGAAGCCCCGCACCCCACGGCCGCGCCTTCCCCCGCACGGACCCCGTCCGGCCCCGACGGCCGGCGCCGTGCGCCCCGACGTGCCCAGCGCCGGCACCCCCCCCGCGACTCCCCTCGCACCTCCCTCCCGCACGCCCCGCATCCCGCAGCCCCGAGGACGGCACTCATGGTTCCCGCACCGGCCCCGCACGACGCACCCGTCCGACGCGAGCACGACCTGCTCGGCGACCGGGACGTCCCGGCCGACGCCTACTGGGGCGTCCACACCCTGCGCGCCACCGAGAACTTCGCCATCACCGGCACCCCGATCTCCGCCTACCCCCTGCTCGTCGACGCACTGGCCGCCGTCAAGGAGGCCGCCGCCCGCGCCAACGAGGAGCTGGGCCTGCTCCCCGCCGACAAGGCCGCCGCCATCGCCGGGGCGTGCCGGGAGATCCGTACGGGACACCTCCACGACCAGTTCGTCGTGGACGTCGTCCAGGGCGGCGCGGGCACCTCCACCAACATGAACGCCAACGAGGTCGTCGCCAACCGGGCCCTGGAGCTCCTCGGCCACGCCAAGGGCGACTACGCCCGCCTCCACCCCAACGAGGACGTCAACCTCGGCCAGTCCACCAACGACGTCTACCCGACGGCGATCCGCATCGCCGCGATCGGCGCGGCCCTCGAGCTCCTCAAGGCCATGGCCGTCCTCCAGGACGCCTTCGCCGCCAAGGCCCTGGAGTTCCGCGACGTCGTCAAGATGGGCCGCACCCAGCTCCAGGACGCGGTGCCGATGACGCTGGGCCAGGAGTTCTCCACGTACGCCGTGATGCTGGAGGAGGACCGCGGCCGGCTCGCCGAGGCGATCGAGCTCATCCACGAGATCAACCTCGGCGCCACCGCCATCGGCACCGGGCTCAACGCCGCCCCCGGGTACGCCGAGACCGCCCGCCGCCGGCTCGCCGACCTCACGGGCCTGCCGCTCGTCACCTCGGCCAACCTGATCGAGGCCACCCAGGACTGCGGCGCCTTCGTCCAGCTCTCCGGCGTGCTCAAGCGCATCGCGGTCAAGCTCTCGAAGACCTGCAACGACCTGCGGCTGCTCTCCTCCGGGCCGCGGGCCGGGCTCAACGAGATCAACCTGCCGCCCGTCCAGGCCGGTTCCAGCATCATGCCCGGCAAGGTCAACCCGGTGATTCCCGAGGTCGTCAACCAGGTCGCCTTCGAGGTGATCGGCAACGACATCACCATCACGATGGCCGCCGAGGCGGGGCAGCTCCAGCTGAACGCCTTCGAACCGGTCATCTTCCACGCCCTGTCCAAGAGCCTCCTCTCGCTGCGGGCCGCCTGCACGACGCTCGCGGAGCGCTGCGTCACCGGCATCACGGCCAACACCGAGGCGCTCCGCGCGGCCGTCGAGAACTCCATCGGCCTGGCCACCGCGCTCAACCCCCACCTCGGCTACACGGCGGCCACCGCCATCGCCCAGGAGGCGCTCGCCACCGGCCGCGGCGTCGTCGAACTCACCCTGGAGAAGGGGCTGCTGCCCGCGCACCGGCTCGCCGAGCTCCTCACCCCCGAGCGCCTCACCGGCGCCCCGGGGCCCGTGCTGTCCTGACCGCCCGGCCCGCCGGTGCGCCGGCGGGCCGGGCGGCGGGGGGACGCCGAGCCGCCCGGGCGTTCCGCCGGGCCGGAAACCGACGTGAAGTTACCCGTCGGTTTCTCGTGACTTCCCCGATCCGCGACAGTAGAACATGTTCCCATTCACTCGCGAGTGAGGAACGTCACATGAGTGAACACCCCATGTCCGCCAAGGGAATCGGCGGGGTAAGCCGTCGCAGATTCCTTGCGGGAACAGGTTCTCTTGTCGGCGCCGCGGCCCTGGTGGGACACGCCGCCCCGGCCCAGGCCGTCACCGGACTCACCAGCACGCCCATCCCGACCGGGGCGCACGTCCCCGCGCTCGTCGTCGGCACCGGATACGGCGGCTCCGTCGCCGCCCTCCGGCTCGCCCGCGCGGGCGTGAACGTGCACATGGTCGAGATGGGCATGGCCTGGGACACCCCGGGACCCGACGGCAAGGTCTTCGCCAACACCACCAAGCCCGACTACCGCTCCTTCTGGCTGCGGACCCGCACCAAGCAGCCGCTGAGCAACTTCCTCGGCTTCCCCCTCGACAAGGACGTCCCCCGCCACACCGGCATCCTCGACGCCGAGGACTTCGCCGGGATCACCGTCTACCAGGGCCGCGGCGTCGGCGGCGGCTCGCTCGTCAACGGCGGCATGGCGGTCACGCCCCGCCGGGAGAACTTCCCCGCCATCCTCCCCACGGTCGACGTCGCGGAGATGTACTCCACCTACTACCCGCGCGCCAACGCCGGACTCGGCGTCACCTCCGTGGACCAGGCGTGGTGGGAGAGCGCCTCCTGCTACCAGTACGCCCGCGTCGGCCGCAAGCACGCCGAGCGCTCGGGCTTCCCCTTCGTCTTCGTGCCCAACGTCTACGACTGGGAGTACATGAAGCAGGAGCTCGCGGGCAACGTGCCGAAGTCCGCCCTCGACGGCGAGGTCATCTACGGCAACAACGCGGGCAAGAAGAACCTCCAGAAGACCTACCTCGCGCAGGCGGCGGCCACCGGCCGCGTCACCGTCTCCGCGCTCCACAAGGTCACCTCCGTCACCCCGGCGGCCCAGGGCGGCTACACGGTCGTCATCGACCAGATCGACACCACCGGGGCCACCCTGGCGACCAAGACCGTCACCGCCGACAAGGTGTTCTTCGCCGCCGGCAGCGTCGGCACCAGCAAGCTCCTCACCCGCCTCAAGGCCACCGGAGCCCTGCCCGCGCTCAACGGCGAGATCGGCAAGGGCTGGGGCGACAACGGCAACGTCATGTGCGGGCGGGCCAACCACATGTGGGACGCCACGGGCAAGCTCCAGTCGGCCATGCCCACCGCCGGCATCGACAACTGGGACGCCGGCGGCGCCTTCGCGGAGGTCGCCCCGCTGCCGACCGGCATCGAGACGTACGCCTCCTTCTACCTCTCGATCACCAAGACCCCGCACCGTGCCGAGTTCACCTGGAACCCGGCCACCGGGAAGGTCGACCTCAGCTGGGACCGGGCCTGGAAGCAGACCTCCATCGACGCGGCGAAGACCATCTTCGACAAGATCAACGCCAAGGAGGGCACGATCTACCGCACCGACCTCTTCGGCGTGTACAAGATCTGGGGCGACCATCTGACCTACCACCCGCTCGGCGGCGCCGTGCTGGGCAAGGCCACCGACAACCACGGTCGTCTCCACGGCTACCAGGGCCTCTACGTCATCGACGGCGCCCTGATCCCCGGCAACGCGAGCGTCAACCCGTTCGTCACCATCACCGCGCTCGCCGAGCGCAACATCGAACGGATCGTCGCCGAGGACTTCTGACGGGCGACACGAGGGGGCCGGCCGGATCCACCGGCCGGCCCCCTCCGCGCGTCACGCCCTCAGTGCGTCGGCAGCACGCACACCGCGTCGAGCCCCAGCACCCGGTTGAGCCGCCCGAACGCCAGCCAGGACCCGAGGCTCATGGTGAGCTCCACGATCTCCGCCTGACTGTAGCGGGCCGTCATCCGCTCCCAGAACGCGTCGTCCAGGCCGTGGTGGTCCAGGGCGTACCGCTCGGCGTACTCGGCCGCCAGCCGCGTCCGCTCGTCGAAGGTCTCCGAGACCTCCGTCTCCCGCCACGCCGCGACGAGCCCGTCGAACCCCTCCTCGACCTTCTCCCCGTCCCGGTCGGTGCGCCAGTCCAGACAGAAGCCGCAGCCGTTGATCTGCGCGATCCGCAGCCGCGCCGCCTCGAACTCGCGCAGCCCCAGGGTCGTGTGGGCGTACACCGACAGCGAGAAGTTCGCCGCCGCCGTCCCGATCTCCGGAACCATGTCGCCCCACACGTACCCGATCGGCTCCTGCCCCTCGGGAATGTCGATGATCACCGTGGTCTCCTTCCCAGCTTGCCGACCGCCGGACGCAGCGGCACGTCCAGCGCGTCGTACAGTCCCGGTTCGGCCGCCGCCAGCCACTCGATCGCCCCGACCAGCCGGCCCACCGCCGTGGCGTTGCCGCCCGCGGACCGGTTCTCGCCCTCGTCGGTCGCCGCCACCGTCACCTCGATCCGGGGGCTCCCCTCGACGATCACCCGGTGCGCGCCCGCGCCGTCCGGCGGCACCGGCCAGTCGGGCGCGCACGAGGGGTGGATCCGGGTGACGTGCTCGATCACGATGCGGGGCTCACCGCCGACGATCCCCTGCACCTCGAAGCGGACCGCGCCCTGCGTCCCCGCGTCGAAGATCCCCATCGTCCGCGTCTTCACGGTGGACTCCAGCGGGCGCCGCTCCATCGTCTCGCGGATCTCGTCCAGTTCGGCGCCCAGCGCGCGGGCCATCATGCGCACCTGCCCGCCCCAGATCATGGTCGGGACCGACGGCCACAGCATCGGCGGCTCGTACTCCAGGGGCTTGCCCATGCCCACCAGCTCCCGGACGGACTCCTCCTGCTCGTACGTCGAGTAGTCGAAGATCTCCTGGCAGCGGATCACGTCCACGGTCGCCGCCAGACCGCTCACGAGCAGCGGCAGGACGTCGTTGCCCCAGCCGGGGTCCACGCCCGACACGAAGAGCGAGCCGCCCCCCTCGGCGACGGCCGTGAGCATCGGATCGCGGAACTCGGGCGGGGCGTTGCGCTGGTCGTACAGCGGATACAGCGCGGGCGTCACCACCACCGCGCCGGACGCGACCGCGCGCGCCACGTCCTCGATCGCCCCGTCGGGGCGGGTGTCGCCGGAGGCGGCGTACACCACCGCTCCCGGCCCGCCGTCCAGGACGGCGCCGACGTCGTCGACGGCCGCCACCCCGAGGTCGCGTCCCATGCCGGCGAGCCGGCCCGCGTCCCGTCCGACCTTCGCCGGATCCGAGACCAGCACGGCCGCGAGCTCCAGCCCTGGATGGGCGTCCACGGCGCGAATGGCCGCGCGCCCGACATTTCCGGTACCCCACACCACCGTCCGAATCATGCGCGGAGGGTAGCGCCGGGCCCCGAAGGTTCCCAGACCCGTGACGACATGATCTGACGAATCGTCAGCTCAATCCGCGGGAACCTCCGGTCAGGCCAGCCGCAGGGCGACGAACGGGATCGTGTCCCCGGGCAGCACGTACCGCTCCACCTCGGTGAAACCGCGTGCCAGGGCGAACCGCAGCCCCTCCTCGTTGGAGGCCAGCACCACCGTCTCGACGCCCGCGTCGCTCAGCGTCCGCGCGTGCGCGAGCCCCGCCTCGTACAGCGCCGTCCCGAAGCCCCGCCCCCGGTAGCCGGGCAGTGTCCGCGCGATGACGGTCGCCGCCGGGGTCTCCTCGTCCGGCGGGCGGACCGTGGAGCAGCCCACCGGGACGTCTCCCAGATAGGCGACGTCCAGCCGGTTGCGCCCCGCCCGCTCCCGGACCTCGTCCGGCGCGAGCACGGCCGTGGGAATGATCGTGTTGTGGACGGTCCGCCAGTCCGCGAGCTGTGCCTCGCTCCGCGCCCGTTCGATACGAAGATCGTTCATCGCAGCAGGAAACCGCGCTCCGCCGAAACGGTCAACCGCTTTCGGCCCCACCGGGACGGTCACCGCCGGCGGCCCCCGCCGGACGGCCGTCCCCGGCCCGCCGGCCGGTGGCGCTCACCCGTCCGTCGGCGCGGACAGGCCGCGGACCGCCCGCGCCAGCGCGTCCCGCACCCGGTCCGTGTCCGCCTCCGTCGTACGCCAGTTGCTGAACGCGGCCCGCAGCCCCGGCGTCCCGTGCAGCACCGTGGGGGTGAGGAACGCCTCCCCGGAGTCGGCGACCGCCCGTGCCAGCGCGGCGAGCCGCTCCGCCGTCGGCTCCTCGGCGAGGGTCAGACAGACGACGTTCAGCCGCACCGGAGCCAGCAGCCGCAGCCCGGGCACCTCCGCGACCCCCGCGCCCAGCCTCCGGGCCAGCGCGGCGCAGCGCGTGACGATCTCGGCGTGCCCCTCGCGTCCGTACGCGGTCAGCGAGAACCAGGCGGCCAGCGCGCGCAGCCGGCGCGAGTTCTCCGGGGTCAGATGGAGGAAGTCGGGCGTCCCCGTCGGGAGGCCGAGGTACGGCGACTCGTTGTGGAAGACCCGCACCTGGAGGTCCTGGCGGCGGGTGAACTGCACGGCGGCGTCGTAGGGGACGTTCAGCCACTTGTGCAGGTCCACGCAGATCGAGTCGGCGGCGTCGAGCCCGTCGACCAGCCCGGCGTGCCCGGGGGAGAGGGCGGCGAACGCCCCGAACGCGGCGTCCACGTGGAGCCAGAAGTCGAACCGCTCCTTCAGGGCGGCGATCGCCCGCAGGTCGTCGAAGTCGACGGTGTTCACCGTACCCGCGTTGGCCACCACGACCGCGGGCCGCCCGTCCAGCGACTCCAGCGCCTCGGCGAGCCGCGACACGTCCACGGCCTCCCGGTCCCCGCCGAGCAGCGGCACCGTCCGCAACGCGTCCCGCCCGAGGCCCAGGACGGACAGCGCCTTGGTGATGCTGGAGTGCGGGCTGCCGGACAGGACGTGGACCGGACCGAGCGCGGCCGCGCCGCCGCGCGACACCGACACCCCCAGCCGCTCGCCCAGCCACTCGCGGGCCACGGCCAGGCCCACCGTGTTGGACTGGGTGGCGCCGCTGACGAACGCGCCCGCGTGCGCCTCCGACAGCCCGAACAGCTCGCGCAGCCAGCCCACCGTCTCGCGCTCCAGGGCGTCGGACGTCGACCCGCCGCCGCTGGAGCCGTTCTGGTCGTAGGCCCCGGTGAGCCAGTCCCCGGCCAGCGCCGCCGGAGTCGCGCCCCCGGTGACGAACCCGAGGTAGCGCGGCCCCGCCGAAGCGGAGAAGCCGGGCTCCCAGCGTTCCGCGAACCGCTCCAGCGCCCCGCGCGCCCCGGCGCCGTCCGCCGGGAGGGGGCCGGGGGCCGGCGGCCGCACGGCGGCGGCGACCGGCCGGTCCCCGAGCGCGGACAGCTCACGGGCGGCGAAGTCGCGGACGGACTGCAGGAGTTCGGGGAGCCGGTCGAGGTCGGCGGCGAGCGTGGGATGCATGACATCAGCGTAGGCAGGCCGGCGGTGCCGAGGCGGGGGCCAATCCGAGGAAGGTGGCCCGGTCCGCGTCCGGGGGCGGGCCGCGCCGGACCGCGGTCGCACCCGTCGGCCGGGCCGGCCGCAGGCAGGCCGCGCGCCCCGGTCGGTCCCGTCGGCACGGCCGTACGGGTGAGGGCGCGGCCGCGGCGCGACGCCGGACCGCCGGACGGGTACGCATCGCTCCATTGCCCCCCGGCCAGGAGGATGCCGTCCCATGTCCGTCCGCAAGGGCGCCCCCACGCTGCTCGGCGCCGGCACACTGTGCGCGGCCCTGCTGCTGACCGGCTGCGCCGGTACCGCGCCGCCCGCCCCCGCACCCGTCACGAGCTCCGCGCCCGCCGCCGGCGACGCGCGCCCCGAGGCGGGGCCGCCCGGCACCGCCGCGAACACCCTCGCGTCGGCGCCCGCCCCCGCGCCGCGCATCCCCGGCATCGGGCCCGCCACCCAGTCCGCGGTGCCCGACGGGACCACGCAGGCGTTCGTCGTCACCGGCTCCGACGACGAGGACAACACCGCGATCGCGACGCTGTACGTCCGCGGCCCGGCCGGCCGCTGGACCCGGGCCGCCGGGCCGTGGCCCGCCCACAACGCGCTGCGCGGCTGGACCGCCGACCACACGGCGGGGGACCTGCGCAGCCCCGTCGGGGTGTTCCGGCTCGGCGACGCGGGAGGCCGGCTGCCCGACCCCGGCACCCGGCTCCCGTACGACGAGGACGAGGAGTTCGCCATCAGCGGCACCGGATTCGCCGGTGAGCCCCTGGAGGGCTCCTTCGACCACGTCGTCGCCATCGACTACAACCGGGTCCCCGGCCGTACCCCGCTCGACAAGGAACGCCCCCTGGGCGAGGAGAAGGGCGGCGGGGTCTGGATCCACGTCGACCACGGCGGTCCCACCCAGGCGTGCGTCGCCCTGGAACGCGAGCCCCTGCGCGAGCTGCTGCGCGCCCTCGACCCGGCCCGGGAACCCGTCGTCGTCATGGGGCCGGCCCCCGACCTCGCGCGCTGACGGAATCCCCCACACCGCCCCGTCCGTCTCCGGGACGGACCGCGGGGGGGGGGGGGGGAGGGGGGGGGGGGGGGGGGGGGGGGGGGGGAGCGCGGGGGGGGGGGGGGGGAGAGGAAAGAGGGGCACGCCGCGACGA